>DNWZ01000659.1:0-733 GCA_003506095.1 Planctomycetaceae bacterium
CGCTGAAATCAGAACAGGCGATTCGGAAGATACCATTCGGACTGGACACCGATTGAAACACGGGGTGTCTCAAAAAAGTCTTTAGTTTGCAAGCGGTAGTAGGCAGTAGAATGCGGCACAAGCGTTAGAATTCACGAAATTAGGGGAAGAGCGTCGTGGAACCGGGCCTTTACGATCATTTGCTGACGAAGGCTATCGAAGTTGAGATTGCTCGATTGGGCGATCCGCGACTGGTATCGCTCGCTCCGGTAGATTCGGAGGAATCGCACGCGGTTCTTGCTCAGTACTTAGAACGTTTGATTGCTTCGAGCTTGGTTTTGCATAGGGGCTCCGAAGCAGCAGAGAAGCAGCGGCAATTGGTCGCAAGGATCGTCAGTACCCTCGCAGAAGCACTCAGCGATCCACAGTCTAACGGCTTGAGTGTCGTCACACCGTTGCAGCGGTTGCTAGCAATCCATCGATCGGGGCGCGTGCCCACCAAGGACCGGCCAGACAGCCCTTTGTCACGTTCGTCACTGTTCACCGGGACGCGGCTGGATGCGAGCTTGGGGAGCCAGTTGCGGAAAGAAATCGCGACATGCGATCGCGTCGATATCCTGTGCTCATTCATCAAATGGAGCGGCCTGCGCGTTTTGCTGGATAATCTTCATGCCTTGGCGGATCATTCCGACATCAACGGGCCTGTGATTCGCGTCATTACGACGAGCTACATGGGGGCGACCGATCCCAAGGC
>DNWZ01000659.1:869-3372 GCA_003506095.1 Planctomycetaceae bacterium
TGGACAACCAAGATCAGCCAATACGAACTGCCGTATCTGTGGGATAAGGTGACGGGAACGTTCGAGACCTATTGGCAAGACGATGAATTTCAGGCCTTCGACGAGCATGCCGGTCCAAGGCTACGTCAGGCGATCCAGGCGGAACGCCATATTGCAGCCGATTCAAGCACGACGATCAACTTCGATTTGCGTCCCTTTCCATTTCAAGAAGAGATTCTTGACACCCTCGCGGCAGAACGTGCGATCCAGGACAAGCATCGTCAGCTTGTGGTCGCGGCAACGGGTACAGGCAAGACGATGATCGCCGCATTCGATTACGCGAGAGTGGCACGACATCTCGGGCGCAAACCTCGGCTGCTGTATATCGCCCATCGCAAAGAGATTCTCAATCAAGCATTATTGTCATTTCGTTGCGTCGTGAGGGACCAGAACTTCGGCGATCTGCTCTTCGATGGAAAAGATTCTGGTCAACGCGATCACCTGTTCTGCTCGATCCAGAGCTACAACTCACGCAGTTTGATCGATGAAGCGGCCGATCGATTCGAGTACATCGTGGTGGACGAGTTTCATCACGCGGCTGCACCAAGCTATCAAGCTTTGCTCGGTCACGTGCAACCAACGATTTTGCTGGGGCTGACAGCCACGCCTGAACGATCAGACCAACTCGATGTGCTGAGTTGGTTTGGTGGACGAGCCAGCGCCGAGATTCGGCTCCCAGACGCGATCAATCGTCGACTGCTTTGCCCGTTCCAATACTTTGGTGTTGCTGATTCGGTTGATCTCGACGGACTTGCTTGGCAGCGTGGCGGCTATCGCATCGATGATTTGGATCGACTATACACCGGTAACGACATCCGAGCGAAGCTGATTTTCGAGAAGCTCTGCGATACGGTTTTAAACCCTGCTGACCTTCGTGGCCTAGCCTTCTGTGTCAGTGTCGCTCACGCTGAGTTCATGGCGAGGTTTTTCGACGACAATGGCATTCCCTCGATTTCTCTGTCATCGCAGTCCAGTGACGTGGAGCGAAATTCTGCGCAGCAGCGATTGAGAGATCGTTCGATCAAGATCATCTTCGTCGTGGACCTCTACAACGAAGGTGTAGACATACCCGAAGTTGACACCGTCCTGTTCTTGCGGCCAACGGAAAGCCTCACGGTATTCCTTCAGCAACTGGGCCGCGGACTTCGGTTGCATCCTGATAAAGAATGCCTGACC
Organism: Planctomycetaceae bacterium; assembly: GCA_003506095.1. GTDB lineage: Bacteria > Planctomycetota > Planctomycetia > Pirellulales > Pirellulaceae > UBA6163. The sequence goes on from DNWZ01000659.1 coordinate 2,085, forward strand.
GTGCTCGATTTCATTGGCGCTCAACGCAAGGAATTCCGTTTTGCCAGCCGATTCCGAGCGCTAAGTGGAAAGCCAACCGCAAAGCTTGACGACGAAATCGAATCCGAGTTCCCGCACTTGCCCAGCGGATGTGTGATCAAGCTCGAACGCGTGGCTCAGCAGCGAGTGCTCGAAAACGTCCGCGAGTCGATTCGTTTGATCCGTCCGCGAATGCTGGCATCATTGCGTGACCTGACGCAGTACTTGGGCCGAACGCCCACGCTCGAAGATGCGCTCGAGTATTTTGATACAACGCTGGATGAATTGTTGAAGCGAGGCATGTGGTCGCGACTGCTGACGGACGCAGGGATCGGAGAACCGATCAATGCACCCGATGAACAGCAACTCGCCAAGGGCCTATGTCGACTGAGCCACATCAATTGTCCGCAGCAAATTGGTGAACTGAAAAAATATGTCGCCTCCGCTAGCGCAAAAAACTCGGATACATTCCCTACGCTGATCGAAATGTTACAGCTCACGCTTTGGGGAACCCGGCATTCAGAGATGTCACTTGAAGCTGCTGACCAACGACTACGAACCAATCCCACTGCGATCAATGATCTCGTCGCAGTCTTGGACTACCGGCTGAAACATTCGCCATTGATCGCATCGACAATGTCTTCAGCTTACCACCCGCTAGCGATCCATGCCGCCTATACACGGGACGAGATTCTGGTTGCCCTGGGCCACTGGAGCTTCAATAATCGGCCGAGCCAACGCGAAGGCGTTTTGCACCTAAAGGATCGCAAACTTGACGTGTTCTTTGTGACCCTGCAAAAGTCTGAAGACGAGTACTCGCCGACAACGATGTACGAAGATTATCTCATTTCACATGACTGCTTCCACTGGCAATCGCAGAGCAATACGTCACAACAATCGCCGACCGGCCAACGGTACATTCGCCACAATGAGATGGGCTACACGCCATTGCTATTTGTGCGCGAGACCAAGAGTCTTCCATCCGGATTGTCTGCGCCCTACCACTTCCTAGGCCCTTGCAGCCACGTCGGTCATTCTGGTAGCCGACCTGTTAGCATCACGTGGAAACTGCACTATCCCGTCCCAACCCGACTTTTGAGGGCCATGACACGTCAGATTGCGGTTTAGACTTGAGGGGTGGTGCGTCTAAAAAGCTTTCGCCTTTCGTTTTGTCCCACCCGTCATTAATCGCTGAGCCGCTGGCAGACCTTCGGGGACAATGAACCGGCGGATTGCTCCGTAATTTGTCCCCCGGGCACGCGGGGCTTGT
>DNWZ01000403.1 GCA_003506095.1 Planctomycetaceae bacterium
GCAACACCAGCGATCAATCGCGGCGGTGCCTTGGGCAGAATCCGCTGTGCGACACTTACTGCGATCGTACGCTCCGGATCGGGATTCGCAGGGGCCTCTTTCTTCTTATAAGCCTCATGATTCTTATGACCAGCGTCCAATAATTCGCTTGCCTGCTTGTGTTTCAACTGGCGCAGCGTTTTAGATGACTCCAAACAACGCGGTCGCATCAGGTTGAAAAAGATGGATGGCAGCGATGTCGGCTGACCATGGGCATACTTATCATTCTTGCCATAAGCACCGAATGCGATCCCCGTTTCCGTATCGACTAATTTACCGTCATTCATCAAAACCCAGTGGTTCTTCGTGCCCGGCTTGTCGATCATCGCTTCGGCAACGGTGTATCCACGTGCGTTGGTCTGCTGGTGCGTGACAACATACTTTCGGCCATCGATTCCTTGACATTCAAACGTGCCATCACGCCGGCGGACCGCGCGCCAACCGACCAGCCCGTTTTTGCTTCCCAGCGGCGAATCTCCTTGCTGTTTGGGCTGTGGCATCAGGTAACTGAATTGATAGGCGACGACTCCGCCCGACGGAAGTGATTCTTCGAAGAATGGCGGAACACTGTCGCGCAGTTCCGATCCCGTACGCGGATCGATCTCCGCCAGTGCCGGTCGCGCGTCGGCGTTGTCGGTGTTATGTAACCAATGTCTGCCATTCTCTTTTAACCGCCAGAAGCGGTCGCCATCATAAAACCATGGCTGATTCGCTCGGGGCCACTGCGCATCGCCTGGACGAACAGCCCTTGCACCACAAAAGAATTCATCTTCACCAATCTGTGCAATCTGCGTCGCGAGCGATCCGTAGTAATAGCCATCGTCTTGCTGAACCGACTTGTCGGGTTCGCTGTACCATCGGCCAAACGTGCTCCAACCAACCGCCGTATCGCGCACCATGATCATGATGTCATCCCCCAGCGGCACCAACGAAACCAATTGCTCGGTCTTGGCCAGCTTCAATTCACGCGTCGGGCAGACCTTGTCGGGATCGATGACCTTCACAAATCCGTCTTGCGAATACGCCAATCGTGGAAACGACGGGAAGATCGTGGTGTCATGCCTGCGACTGATTTTCGGCAATGGTTTTTCATCCGCCGCTTTATCGAGCGCTGGCCAGCCGTATTCATCCAGCACGCCCGCATTCAAAGAGCGTTGCAGAATCGCAGCGAAATCGATCTTTTGAAGCCGCTTGCCCAGTTCGGGAAACTCCGCCACGACACGCGGACGAATGCATTCCAACAAGCGATTGTTCGCTTCGTCGATATCCATCAATCCGCCGGTCTCGAAAGCTTTCACCTGTTTGTCGAGATAGTTCCACCAAGCGTCGCGCAGTACCGGATGCCCCGCAGCCGCCTCCTCGAACGAACGTCGTTTGGGGAGCGTGCGTGACCATGATGATTGATTACCCGAACCGTCGCCGGTGAAGGCGACCAGATTCGGTACTTTGTTTTCAAGTGCAGCCATCAATCGCGGTTCAGCGGCAACATGCTTCAATTGAGAATTGCGTCGTGGGTGATCAACTTCGCTTCTCAGCCAACCGTCAAAGTCGAGATCAATCCATTCAGGCAGCGGCACTTCAAGACCCAAGTCGAGGCACGTTTCAAGCACGTCGACATCCATGCTGCGCCCCCGCGCCCCAGATGTCAACGCGACCGGATTGCCTTCTGCCTTTAACACATCGACCATCGATTCCAATAGTTCAAAGACTCGCTTGTTGGGCGAACTTTCAACCGATGCGATCGCACCGATCCAGTGCGACCTTCCGCCGGGTAACTCGACCTCTTTGGGCCATTGGTCCAGCGGTTGTGAGATCATTGGCAATACGCCCCACTCATCCAGCAAATCCAGCCATTGCCAAACCGGGCTGTCCGTTCGATAGCTCGATTGTGGATTCGTATGAACCAACAACCACGCCGCGAATGCCCTGTCGCGTTTGACGATGCGCGCCGCGGCCTGCTTGACCGATTTCCAAAACTGTATCGACGCTCGCGCCATTGCTGGTGATGTAATCATCGACTCGAGAACAGCTTCCAACTCAGCGACCGGATCCAACTTAGCCGCCTTCGCCATGCGGTTCAGGTCAGTCGCCACGTTGGTCACCGGCGGCATTCCGCCAAGTGTTCGACGAATCACTAAATCTTTAAAGGTCTCATAAGCTTCCGCCGGTTTAAACTGACGTTCTAAATCTTTCGCATAATCGGACAACGCCTTGCCAGAGAGACAACCGCTGAGTGCGAACTCCAACACCGCATCGCGTCGATGTTCACGATCGACCTTCAAGGCATGCACCCGTTCGGCTTCGAGCGCCTTGTTCAATCCACGGCCCGCATAGGTTTGGTTGCCGATTTCCTTGAACGTTCTTGCCACCTGTTCCCAGAACGGTGGCAGAAAGTCTTTCACCGACTTATTCAGATCATCGGCCATCGCAGTATAAAGATCCCACGCCGCGCCCGGTTTCGACGCAGCCTTTCGCGCGGTCGACTTCATCCGCTTGACTAAGTCGAGTGCATACTTCGCATGTTTCGGTTGGTTGATCAGTGCCCAGTGCGCGAAATCAAGTGCGGTGCGAGTTTGCATCGCGATCGGCTCGCTGATTTCACGCCCTTCCAAACCCAAAAACTCCATCGCCAAATCTTCGGCCGGTACCAGCCGATCGGCACTGAGCGTGATCACAACGC
>DNWZ01000758.1 GCA_003506095.1 Planctomycetaceae bacterium
GGCGTTACACCCAGTGGGACGAAGGGGACCGTGGGCATGAGCTTTACGATCACGACGCCGACCCACGCGAACTGACCAATCTTGCTGACAATCCCGAATATGCCGAAATCGTGAAAGAGCTGACGGCTACTCTGCGCCCAGCTATCGAATCGACCTTTCCCTCAAACGGCAAAACGCCGGAGTTGAAACCGGCACTCTGGGCACCCAACCTGACGGAGCCGTGATCGATTCTGCAATGCGGTCACCGTAGCGATTTTTAACCATTTTTGTTCACCNNAACGGGCGGGCGATTTTTCGTCGCTGGGGAAGGTACACAAAACCCGATCCGTCGATTACGCTTCGCCACATGAGCACGCAAGGACGGCAAACAACCGAACAGCAATCGCTGACTGCCGGTTTGAATCCCGCACAGGGTGACGCAGTTGCGACTTTGGCCGGGCCATTGTTGGTGCTGGCCGGCGCCGGAACCGGCAAAACCCGAGTCGTCACCTACCGAATCGCCAACCTGATTCGCCACGGCACCGCCGCAGAGCGGATTTTGGCGGTCACGTTCACCAACAAAGCGGCCGGTGAAATGCGAGAACGGATCTCGCACCTGCTGGGCACGCCCAAGAGCGGTTCCAAAAGCAAATCGACGATCCCTTCACCAGTGATCGGCACGTTTCACTCGCATTGTGTCGGAGTGTTGCGGCGGCATGCGAAAGTGCTTGGCTATCCGGCTAAGTTCACGATTTATGATCGCGGCGACCAAGAATCGCTGGCCCGCGCCGTGTTGCGTGACTTGCGATTGCCAGGCACCGCGATCAGCCCCGCCGATGTGTTGGGAATCATCGGAAACTGGAAAAATGCATCCATCATGCCTGCACAAGCTTCCGGGGCGGCACGAACCGACAAAGAACATCTAGCCGCTGCCGCTTATCGCCGTTATCAAGACGGGCTGAAGATTCGCGGAGCAATGGATTTTGATGATCTGTTGTTGAATACCGAAATCTTGCTGAATGATCATAAGGATGTGTTGCAACAAGAAGCGTCGCTGTTTGACCACGTCTTAGTCGACGAGTACCAAGACACCAACGGCAGCCAATACAGAATCATCCGAAATATCGCGTTGGGCCATCGCAACCTATGTGTTGTCGGTGACGACGATCAATCGATTTATGGATGGCGCGGCGCCGATGTTTCACACATCTTGAACTTTCGCAAAGATTGGCCCGATGCGAAAATGATTCAACTGGAATCGAATTATCGCAGCACAGGCTCCATCCTACAAATGGCCAATACGTTGATCGCCTACAACAGCGATCGATACGGAAAAACGCTGCGGCCGCATCGTCCTGATGGCCCGCGACCGCGAATCATCCAATTGAAAGACGAAATCGAAGAGGCCAAGATTGTTGTCGCCGAAGTAAAACGGCATATCGAACAAGATCATCGCCAACCGCGCGACATCGCGATTCTGTTTCGCACCAACGAACAACCACGTTTGTTCGAAGTCGAACTGCGTAAAGCCGATGTTCCCTACGTTTTGCTGGGCAGCCAATCGTTCTTCGACAGACGCGAAATCCGTGACATCCTTGCATACATGAAATGGATCGACCAACCCGACGATGAAGTTTCACTGTTGCGAGTTGCGAATACTCCGCCACGTGGGTTGAGTACCCAGACGATGCAATTGTTGGTCGCCCGAGCGGTCAAACGTGGCGAGTCGGTTTGGCGGATCATGAATGATGCGTCGGCGATTCAAGATTTGACGTTGCCGGCGCGACGCGGGATTGAAGATCTGCGCGGCATCCTAAACGACATCGGTTTGGCGATGACATCTGGACCGATGAGCGAAGCGGTCCAGTCGTTGATCCAGCGAACTCGCTATGTTGAAGAAATCAATCGTCTGTATGATGAACCGGAAGAACGGGAATCGCGAACCGCGTCGATTGGCGAAGTCACCAATGCAATCGCCGCTTATCAAGACCGCAATTCCGATGGCGACTTGGGCGGTTTCCTAGCCGAGATTGCCTTGGCAGGAAAAGAAATGGGCAGCGAGAAAGACAAGGCGGCTGCAAAGAACGCCGTTTGGCTGTTAACGATGCACGCGGCAAAAGGGCTGGAGTTTCCGATCGTCTATATGGTCGGGATGGAAGACGGATTGCTGCCCCACAGCCGCGCCGTCAAAAGTGGCGAGGAAAAAGATATCGCCGAAGAACGTCGCCTCTGTTACGTCGGCATCACCCGCGCCCAAGAAACGCTCACGCTTTCAATGGCATTGACGCGGATGAAATGGGGCAAGCCCCGCCCGACGACCCCCAGTCGATACTTATATGAGATTACCGGCAAAGCCGATAATCCCAATCGTTATAAACGTCAGCGGTCCTGATCAACCATGGCTTCTGGCATCAAATCGTGATGGATCACGGCTTGCGAAACATCATGATTCCAGCACGCTCTTTGTCGATCGCTTTGCCAGCCAAGGCACGACGGATGGCTGATAACACTGGCGCACCGTCGATCACAACCGATTCACGCACCACGTCGGCCCAAGCCGATTGCGACAACCCGCTGGCGTGATCCAACACCGCTTCGTTGACTGCTACCAACACCTCACTGGCTTGCAATCGGAACGATGAACTCGCCACACGGCAATCGATCCTGCTGGCCAAGGGGTCGCTTTGGTGACCGCTGCACAGAGGCCGGAAACCGCGACTGCCGGCGATGATCGCTTGGATCGATCCTGCCGACGCGATCTGGCCTTCACCTGTTTCGGGATCCAAATGCGCATACAGCATTGAAACGATTTGATCGCCGGTATTCGTTTGCCAAAGCGAATCGCTGACACGAGAAAGCATATCGGTCACACTGTGACGGTAATGGCAGTGCGCTGCGAAGGCGGCTCGCGCCGTGGCCGCAATCATCGCTCCGTCGAGTTGCGATTGTTCGGTTTCTGCCAACGCAATTGCGATCGTGCCATCGGGCAGAATTTCCCATGCATGCCACGAACATGCCCAAGGCCTTGGCGACTCAGTCCACCCGTCGACCACGTAATTCGGTGCGATCTCCATCGCCGGTGGCAATTGACGCATTTGCCACTGAGCCGCGGCTTGAATGGAATTGCTGCTAACGTTCCAACGATGACGCTGGCGTGACAGTTTGCTTTTCGCAAGCTCGCTAGCGATCGCAGCAGAAGCAAGCTGAGCCGCAGCGCCATCACGTTCGGTATAAGATTTCGCATCGTCAGACCAAATCCACAAGGTTCCGATCGGCAAATCTTCGTCTTCAAGACGCACCACAATCGCCGATGGAAAATCTTCTGGGCTGTTCCAAGTCGCCGACAACGCCCCCGACAGATCATTGATCAAAACGACATCGGTAACCAGCGATTCGAGGTCGCCGCGACTGCCCCGCAGCGATCGCGCCGCAGACATCAAACGGGCTGTCGGAAGGCCACAGCAGGCACGCATTTTCAACGACGTTGTCTGTTCGTCCAACATGTAAATCGCGGCGCGATCACTGCCCGTCGCGGCAATCACTTGACGCAATAATGAGTTCAACTTGTCCGATAAACGACCGCCGGTCTCGGTGCACTCGTTCGGAACGGCTGACGCGGCCAATTCGGCTTCCTGGCGTCGAATCGCTTCAAGGGAATCTTGATACTGATTGGCAAGGTCAGTAGCGGCGACCGCCAGTTTTTCTGCCATGTCACGACTGACCGACGGAATTTCCTCAAGACTTTCCACGCCTTCCAGCATCGACACGTCAATCGCCGGGCGCAGCGACATGCCTATCGTTTCCGCCGCCGACGATCGTGATGCCCCCACGGCGACGGGGCTGATCACCGACGCGTTGGCGCGACTGCGAACACGACCATGCGATTGATCGATTCGCCACCCAGTCGCCGTTGTGTAAGCTTGCCAAAAACGCGACACCGGATCGATCGGCAGATGTGCCGACTCCAGCGGGTTCTTCGATCCAGAGTGCAGACGCAGATAGGATGGTATATGTTTTGTCACGCAAAAGTCTCGCGGCGATTGAATTTGTTTTGGCGGCAATCCTCGCCCAATTCGACTCCAGCGTTCATCCTCCCGATGTTCGCCCACTCCACCCAAGTTCGATCGGACGTGCGACACAAACCCCGTAATCAAAAATGCCACCGGAACCAGAAAAGTCAACCAAGTTCGCCATAACAGTGATACAATGGTCACAGCCGTTTCAAGCGGTGTAACCGGAAACCAGAATCGTCGGTTTCACGCATAGCGAGCCTCACGCGACCACGACTCAACGCGCCTCATCGGTTACCTTAAAACACGGATCCGCGGCCAACGCCGACCGGCTGCTGATCGAGCCTTCCCACCGTTACCTGTCATCTTTGCGAGCACAAACCATGGCAACGTGTTTTCCAAAACACACGCTGACCCGATACCTAGTCATGATGCTATGGGTAACGCTCGCGCATCACTCTTCAAACGCGCAAGCCGAATCTGCCCCAAACATCATCATCTTCTTAGTCGACGACATGGGGATCATGGATACCTCGGTGCCGTTCTTGGAAACGGACAATGGTGCTGTAGGCCGCCACCCACTGAACGATTTTTACCAAACGCCCAACATGCAGCGATTGGCAGCGACCGGTATAAGATTCAATCAGTTCTCTGCAATGAGTGTCTGTTCACCCACCAGAATCTCATTGATGACCGGCCAAAATGCGGCCCGACATCGGACAACCACCTGGATCAATCCCGATCAAAACAACGCCGGTCCGCAAGGGCCGCCGCAATGGAACTGGGCTGGTTTAAAGCCCGGCGACGTGACGTTGGCAAGCGTGTTGAAAAACCATGGCTATCGGACAATTCACATCGGCAAAGCTCACTTCGCACCCCGTGACACCGCAGGCGAAAACCCTGCAACGCTCGGTTTCGACATCAATATCGCAGGCGCCTCCTTCGGTGCACCGGGCAGCTATTATGCCAAGAACCATTTTGGCGCTGTCGGTAAACGCAAGCATCACGCTGTGCCCGATTTGGAAAAGTATCACGGAACGGAAACTTTCTTGACCGACGCACTCACACAAGAAGCCAAATCGCAGATCACCGCGTCGGTGGATAAAAAGCAACCGTTTTTCTTGCATTTGGCCCACTATGCGGTGCATGCCCCATTCGAATCCGATCCACGCTTCGCCGCGAACTATGCCCAAAGTGAAAAACCGAATCCGGCAAAAGCTTTTGCCACTTTGGTCCAAGGGATGGACCATTCACTCGGCCAAATCTTGGACCATTTGGATGAGCTTGAAATCGCCGACGAAACTTTCATCGTTTTCCTAGGCGACAACGGTTCCGATGCGCCGCTTGGCCACGAGCACGCGATCGCTTGCGCGGCACCGCTAAGAGGCAAGAAAGGTTCGCATTACGAAGGCGGAACGCGTGTTCCTTTTATCACAACTTGGGCGAAACCGAATCCACAGGCTGAGTGTCAACAGCAAGTGCCCATTGCTGCGGGCGACATCCAGAATCAACCTGCGAATGTCTGTGATATTTTTCCCACAGTACTATCGGTTGCAAGATGCGATGCTCCTAAAAATCATCCTATCGATGGTGGCTCGTTAAAGGATTTGTTGTTGGGCGAAAGCGACCAGTCGCATGATTCCAGTTTCCTGATGCACTTTCCACATGCACCGCACCGCAGTGATTATTGGACCAGCCTTCGTGATGGCGACTGGAAGGTGATCTATCATTACTTTCCGTCAAATGCATCAGCCGGCAAACATTATCAACTGTTCCATTTAGCTGATGATCCGTCTGAATCAAACGACCTTTCGGCCAGCCATCCGGCAGAGCTTCGAAGCATGATGGCCGGGATGATCGCAAAGCTGAATCAATACAACGCGGTCTATCCGATCGACGCCCAAACGAAATTGCCCGTCAAGCCGCTAGTCCCTTAGACTGTCCGAGAGCGGGGACGCAATCGAGGCGTGTTGCGTGCAAATCGGTTTGACGGGCGTATCGTAGACCGTTGACTTCGATCGCGACGCCGTTAAGTTCCCGGAATCTGGTTGCATTTCCGGTCGCCTAGCCCTCCGGCAAAAGGCGATGTGCGGTGTTACTGGCCGCGCTGTGGTCAAAGAACTCGCCTCTTTCCGGCAGAATTATTGTCGACGCCTGCTTATTTATACACCGTTCATTTGATTGCCAGCCCCTCACTGAATAGAAACCCACACAGTCATCATTCATCCCAAACTACGACCACCATTCGGCCAGGAACACGTGACCGCTAGACGGCCACATTTCGGGAGCATCGGCGAGCGGCTTCGCACATCGACAGGGATTCAGATGAATGTAGCAACTGAGCGACCAGAAATAGCCTGCATCCTCGACCAACAACGAATTGCAATGGCCTTGAAACAAGTGCTGCGTCTCACGGCAGAGGTTTGGTTCAGGGTTTTGCAATAAGAGATGAATATGATTTGGCATCCAACAGCAGCGCGAACACTTTCAAACTTGCTCGGCTGACTTCGGCCTTCAATCTTCGCGTGATGCGATCATAATGCCCCAGGTCATGAAACCAATGTCGGCGACCCTCGCCGCGCGTTATCATGTGTTAGATCGCATGGGCGTATTCGAGACGCGGAAGTCTGGGCATGAATGTGCTCTTTGGCGTTGCAAAAACGATTGCACCATTCCAGGCTCTCCGCCCGCCTCCGGCAGGCGGATGATGAAATGGGGTGATGCGTTTCGGTTC
>DNWZ01000751.1:0-3572 GCA_003506095.1 Planctomycetaceae bacterium
GCCGAACCATTCACTTTGGCTGTGATGGTTCAGAACAACGGTGCAGGTGACGCTCGCAACCTTCGCATCGAATCGGCTCGGCCGCGAATCATCGAAAACGAAAAAGGTTTGCTGATCGATTTTGAAATCCTTGGCACGCAAGTTAACGGTCAAGACGTGCAAAGATCATTGACCGCTAATTTCGGTACGATTGCCGCAGGCGACATCGGGATCGCACAGTGGCAAATGGAAGCTTCCCTTCAGGGTTTGTTCACCGAATACAACGCAACGTTTGAGCACGTATCCCCGTTCGGAGACAATCGATTCAGTCTCATTAAAAACGTTGCTATTCACGAATTGATCCGCGTCGTCGACGCCAGCCAAGTGGATGGCGACGATGGACTGCCCGATTTCCTCGTCAATGACCTGCCAGACCCGAACGACCTGCCAGACACGCTCTACCTATCCAATGGGTCGGTGATGGCGGTTGGTCTTGGTGGCAATGTCGTTGTCGATAGGATTCCGACGCTTGCGAACCTGCGGATCGATGTCACTGCAGAAATGACCAGCGGATGGTCTTATCTGCGGATGGATGATCCTTCGTTAGGCGGGTTTGTGTTGATCGGCGTCGAGCGATCGGACGGTTCCGTTTTGCCGCCGAAAAACTTCTGGCAGACAGACCGCACGTTCATCGGTAGTGGTCAGCGACCAGTTCTCGAAAACCGAATACATCTTTTGGACCATGAAAGCACCGGCCGCTATACGTTCGTCTTTTCGAATGGCGATGTGGCCGGGCCCGAGGTTATCAGCTTTGCCGGTGTTTCCCCCAACCCAACGAATCAGGCGATTTCCACGATCGACGTAACGTTCAGCGAACGACTTGCCGACATCACGTTCGACCAGTCAGACATCCGACTCACTCGAAATGGCAACGCGATCGAAACGCCCGGAGTTTCGATTGCTCATATTGGCAACACAACCTACCGCTTGCATGGCCTAGCGGCAATTACCGCCGAAGACGCGGTGTACGAATTGCATGTCGATACCACCGGGATCACCGACTTGGTCGGCAATCCAGGGACTCAAGTGGCCAGTTATCGCTGGGTCAAAGGCGAAGCGGTTCCAGTCGTGTTGAATTTGGTCGGTGCGCCGCAAGGACTAGTTACCGCTGGTACGGAGTCGATCGATGTTGTGATGTCGAGGCCCATTTCGCTTGAGACTCTGACTGTCGCTGACATTTCGCTTTCCCGCGATGGCATTGAGTTGATCGATGCCGAAGTGACGATCACGCACCTTGGCGAAACCGTTTACCGCATCGGAAACCTCGGGCGATTGACGAGCGACGATGGTCGATACCGATTCGCCATTGATGCCAGTGGCATTCAAGATCTCAACGGCACCGCGGGTTTGGGGGATGGTGTAGCGCAGTGGACACTCGACGCAACGCCACCAAAACTGCTCGCCGTGATTCCCCCGGCAACCAACCCGCGCAACATCGTTGTACAGCGAATCGATATCGAGTTTTCCGAACCGATCGACATCAACACGTTGAACGTAGCCGATCTCACTCTCGTTCGGGACGCTGGCCCCGATAACTTGCTCGCGAACGACAACCGAGTCTTCTTTGAACATCGTTTTGACAACGTCTATCGCGTTCACGGGCTCAACTGGGTTCAAGGTTTTATTGCGGATCCGCAAGTGGCGACATTCACCCTAACGGTGGACGGTTCTGGCGTCAGCGATCTCGCCGGCAACCTCGGGAGCGGCGTTTACTCGGTGTCATGGACAATCGATCTCGACCGGCCTGAACCGCCAACCGATTTAGCGCTGACAACGTCGAGCGGTCCGGTATCCAATGGCTTGATCAACTCATTCAACGCACAAATTTCTGGCACGCTCGCTGAACCAGGCCTAACCGTCGCCGTTCGTGACATGAGAACCGGAACAGATTTGGTACGGTCGGTTGTCTCCGGTACCGACTTCGATCTGCCTATCCGATTTTCTTCGACTGGCCAACATCAACTGCGGGTTCGTGTAATCGATCCCGCTGGAAACACAACCGATGCATTCATGGACGACCTATTCGTCACCACCGAACCGCCGTTAGTCGAATCGATTTCGGGAATACCGAGTGAGATCAGCAGCGAACCCCTTGATTTCATCGATTTGCGACTTTCGAAACCGATCGTGCCGGAATCACTCACTCTGGATAACTTCTCGCTCACTCTAAATGAGGTGGAGTTGCTCGACACTGAAGTAACGATCACTCCAATCAATGGCCAAACTTATCGGATCGGCAATCTTCGCAGGCTGCTGGAGGTTGACGGAAATTATTACTTCACAGTTGACACTTCGCAACTTAGAGACCTCGCCGGCAACCGTGGAACGGAAACAATTACGACAATATGGACATTGGACACAACGCCTCCCGTCAGCAACGTTACCGCATTTCCTGTTACCGTTACCGCTTCACACTTTAATGTTTCCTGGGACGGTGCAGATGGCAGTAGTGGTTCCGGCATACAGCACTACACGATCTATGTATCGACTGATGGCGGTCCATTTGAGCTATGGCTGAACAACACCGAAGCTTCATCAGCGTTGTTCGAAGGGCGTCCCGGTCGATCGTATGCGTTTTATAGCGTCGCGACCGACAGAGTGGGGAACCAAGAAGCGAAGGTGCCCTTGATGGAGGCGTCAACTTCTGTTTTTGTCAGCACGGCATGGCAAAACCCTTTCAACCGATACGATGTCGACGATAACGGCGAAGTAGTGCCACTTGATGCGTTGCTGATTCTTAACCAAATTGCAAGTAGCAGACGCCAAGGTGGAATTGTATTTCCCATAGAATTCCAGTCTCCCTATTTCGACATCAATGGTGACGCGAGGGTCGAACCGCTCGATGCGCTGATGGTCTTGACTGAAATCGCAAGAAGGAATCGCAGTGGCAACTCAGAAGGTGAATCAGGGGCCAGCCAACCGAAGGTAACGCGATCGACAGCAATCGCTCCACCCATCGTTTTCGACAACGAAAAGGGCACCGACTGGGGGAATAATGGGCCATCGTCGCCATTGTCAGATGAAGGTTCTGGCGGTGGTGATGCCAAGGTCGCATTCTCTGATTGGGACGATGATCAATGGAGCGTGTTTGCGCCAGCAGTGGCCGATGATCGCCACAAGCAACCAGATGATGAAGACGACGGGCGAGAATTGGCTGATGCCGTTTGGGGGCAACGACTGCTGTTTTGGTAGTCTCGCCTGCTGGGTGGCAGATTCGAAATGTTTTGATGGTTGATTTACGCAGGATTCTTTGCATTGCACTCTTTGCACGGTCGTTATGTCATGAAACTTTTACAGACTTCGTTACTGATCGTATTCATCGTGCTCAGCGGCAAGTGTGTCGCAGCCCGCGAATGGAAAGACAGCACGGGCAACTTCAAGGTTGAAGCGGAACTTCGTGAGGTGCGTGGCAATGACGTTGTGCTGGTGCGGCCCGATGGCAAACAGATCGTGGTGCCGATCGCGCGGTTGAGCGACGAAGATCAAAAGTATTTGCGTTCGCTTACTGCTGGATCTCCTAATCCGCAAATGCC
>DNWZ01000751.1:3684-4242 GCA_003506095.1 Planctomycetaceae bacterium
CACTGCAAGCAGAACTTGATTCTGCGCTGGATTCAACAGGTCTGGGTTGGTATACCCACGACGATGTGCTGGTGATCACAGCGATTAAACCTTGCGCCGGAGCGGGTGTTGCCGCTAGGCCGGTTGTGTATCGCATCCTCAAGGGTGGCAATCCGCAAAAATTGAGTCAAGAGATTCAGCAGCAAGTGGTTCCGGAATCGTGGGAGCCTAGGAGTGGTAATAAAATTATCGTTGGGTTGCTGCCGTCGGCTTTGATCATCATTCAAAAGCCTCTGGTCCACGCCGAATTGCAGAAGAAGTTTTCGATATCGCTTCAAGCCATTCATGCTCCGAGTCGATTGAACGAGCAGTTCAAATTGCTTGACCAGCGGGGCAGTGTATCTTGCCAGCGATTGCCTCTCGAGCAGGTTGTGCGGGATCTTTCCCAGCAGTTTCAAGTCCCTTTAATGCTCGATGTTGCCGCTCTTCGCGGTGATACTCGCGTCAGTCCCGACACTCCCATTTCGATGCAACTGAACAACGTACGACTCGCAACCGCACTTCAGTTAATGCTTTCAG
>DNWZ01000619.1:0-9106 GCA_003506095.1 Planctomycetaceae bacterium
GCGCTGACAACATCCGCCTTGCTTGCGGAAAGAAAAAGCGAAATATTCAACGCAGGGATGTAGGCATAGGGTGCCTTGCCTTGCATGAAAATAGCCCTGGTGATTTGCAGCTTGTGATGTTCGATCGACTTCATCACCCTCAGGCCCGTATCCGGATCATTCTGTGAAAGCAGCACCACTTCGACGATCGGATTGCCCACCGGATCACTGCTCAAGTCGTTCAACGACAGCAACCGTCGAATGAAGGAGAACGACATTCCCTTGGGCAGTGGGTTATTAAGATTGGCTTCTTGATATTTCCGGTACTGCTCTTCACCCTGGTTGCGGAACACAGTATCAGACTCGGAGAGGTCAAATACCGCGCTCGAAGCGACACCGATAACAAGACGCTGATTTAAATCGTAAGGCATAGAATCTTTGTGGCGACATTTAAACTGAAATTACCAGCGAATGAGAGTCGCTTGGTCAAAAGATCATTCCTCAATTGCGTGCTTATTGCGTTTGGTCATGGTGCTCTCGATCTCTTTAACTGTCGAGCATGTTAAAAGTAAATCAAAGTCGCATCTTGTGCGATGGTTGAACATTCCGGGACCAGTTGGGAGCGGCTTGGGCAACTTGATTAGCTCATCAAAATGCCAAATGGTTGCTGGTCTCTTGTGAACGGGATTTTTGGCTAGTGCCAGTTCCGGTGCAACATCGGTAATGGGACGACCGTGCTCGATGCGGTTAATTCTTGCCACGTGTTCCAGCGTCCCATCGAATCGAAACGCCAGATACAAGGGGCGTACCGAAGTTTCTTTGTAGTCCCACCAAACACGATAATCTTTGTGAATGTCCCAATGGCTTTTGCCCCCTTTCCACAAGGGCTTCGTGTTAATCGACAAGATCCAAACTTCGGTGGTGAAGGCTTTCATGGTGTATTCCTCGTCCAGAAATCGATAAAACGCTCGGACCCAGTTCTTGGCCGACTCGTCGAGTTTTTGACTCAACATCATGCGGATGCAGATCGGGATCAAACGTGACCAGTTGAAACAAGTGAGTAACCCAGCAAGAGCAGGTTTCTGCTGCGTGTATACCGAAACAAAGTGCTCGCCAGGCGATTGCACGAGTGCGACGATTTTTTGCTTCGGTTCGTTGGTTTTTCTGAGCCTCGGCAGGTACTTGGTGCTCTGGTGAACGCTAGGTACCGACAATCCAACCTTGGCCTCGACGATCACGTGAAAATGGCTGGGCAGGTGAATTTCAATGTCGGTGATGCCAGCCCGGGGCCCTTGACTGGAATGCCGCTGAAGGTCAATCCTCGCATTGCGCAGCTGTGACCGATGAATCCCGGGGATGCCGATTTGTTTCAGAAACCACTGCAGCAGGTGAGGGCACTGCTGGAAGGTATATGCAAGTGCGTATGTTAACGCATTCTCGTCGTTTCCGAGTAGGCCATAGGGTGACGTAATTAAGCGTTTGGAGGCGTGAAGCTGCACTATTGTGTACCCTTGATATTCGTTGTTTCCGGCACTTATGGTGCCCGTCGTTCGCATGCCTACCTGGCGAATCAACGCCAACCAAGCTTTCGTGCCTTCTCTATCCAAAAAGTGCTTCGTCACCTCCTCACGCTCGAGCCGATTTAAGCATAATCCTGGAAACTTGCGCAAGGAAGTAGCAGCACTTTAACCAATATCATTCCACCGTATCAGATGCTTTCCATTGACTCTAACTGCCGAGAAGCAGCTCACTAATGCAAGGCAACATTTTTCGAGGACGCAAAGAAGTCGCCGGCAATTACATTGAGGTCCAATCAGCCACTACGCGAATCATTCTCGATGTCGGCATGCCGCTGTTCGATGAGAGTCGGGAGCCTCATGACGCCTTCGCACTCGGACGCATGTCGCCTCATAACGAATAAGTGTTGGCTATTCGCAGTCACATTAATTTTGCAACAACACCAGCGAGAGGGAAATGGACATAGGTTGCGACGACTGGGACGCCAGCAGGTCTTAGACAGTCGGCATAGGCACGCAATTGCCCAACATACTCGGCTGCCTTCTTAGAACAGCTCTCGCGACGAATCGGTGCGCTCTTGTGATCAATAATAACCAAGCTGCCTGAGGGCACTTTCAGAATCAAGTCGATCGCACCGTCCCACTGACCGCCTGTTTCGATGGGCGCACTGACGGGAACTTCGGCGTACCAAGTGGCACCGGGGTACGTGGCATTGACCCAGTTACAGAATCGATCGCCTGACGCCACGAGGATAGAGGCAGGGATCAGGCCGGTCACCTCATATGCGGCCAGACATCGTTCGGCTACCGCGGTCTTGGTAGACGTATCAATCGTGAGCAGCGAAGGAAGGGCTGCCAAGTAAGCATGGACCGCATGTCCAATTGCGACGAACTGGGATTCATCGGTTGTCCCCGGGAAGAACGAGTCGCCAGGTAGGGATGTGGACTCAAACATAAACCCATCGTCGGGCGCCTTCGCGGTGCTGGGAGAGCGAAAGCGGGGCGTCGAGTTCGGTTCCGATATGACTTGCGGCTCCGCGAACCAGGTTTGGATCGGATCGGGTGCGATTCGACATTCACTGTCGTCAGGTGACAAACGCCGAATCACGAGTGTCGTATCGATCCCGTCGATCGGATGTTCGCCTTCACCGCGTGAGACACCCAACATGCCTTCGACAGACGTCAGCTCGTTTAGCCATGCACTTTTTCCTTCGCGATGCGCGAAGACAAGCTTCTGCTTCGCTCGCGTACAACCGACATACAACAGGCGCAGTTTCTCGCTAGCCTCACGACCGGACTGGTCCATGCCTTCAGGCGTCGCAAGTGCAGCGATTTCGAGAGTTTTATCCCCCTTCCTGCCACCGTATGGACCGCTTGTTTCGCCGAATGGCCAGATCCATGATCGCAGTTTGCGATTGGACAACGGGTCTTCCGCGATTGTTTCACTTCGCACCACTGGGTTCCACATGTTTGCACTGTCATCCGAGTCCAACCCGCCCAAGATCACGACCGGCCACTCGAGCCCCTTCGCGCCGTGGTAGGTCATCAGCGTCACGGCGTCGTGACCCTGCGACGTAAATCGAAGGTCGTGGCCATCGGCGGCGAGTTGTTCGAAATGCAAGATCAAGCCGTTAAGCGTCGGGCTTCCCGCATCGCTGATCGCCAAAGTTTCGTAGTCACAAGCATGGCGAACCGCGGAATCAAGATTCGCGCAGCGCCGCGCGGCGTTGCCCCACGCGTGGACGTGCTTCGGCAACGCAAGTGCTTCGATCACCTGCTGCACAACCAACGACGGCGAAAGGCTATTGGGGTCAATCGCTTCGAGCGCCGCGAACGTTGGATCATCGCACCATGGCAACTCAAAGATACGTGAGCCAGTGGCCTCATCAATCGGAGCATCGGCCAGCCTCTTCAGCCGATCGACGATCCAGCTTGGCGTCGCTTCGGACGGGTCGCTCAGCAAGTGCAACACGGTGGCTGCGGCAAGCGAATCGTTGCGATTGGCCACCAGTCGCATTCCCGCGATCAGTAGTTGTCCCTCACGTGTCGAAAACAATCCGGCGCTTTCGATGAGATAGGGAATGCCAAGTTCATCAAAGGCACCGGCGAGTGTTTTTAGATGCGAGTTCTTTGGCTGCAGGATCGCGATGTTGCCAAACGAAACGCCTTCAGCATGCAACTGCATGATCCCACGGCCCAGCGCGATCGAGTCGCCGGGAATGTTTTTTGAAGCAAACAGCCAACGTTCGACGCCGCATGGCGATGTTGGTTTGGTTGGTTCCTGAGTCGGATCTTCATCGAAGTGCGGTGAAAAAATTCGCCCGACCAACTGCACCAAACCTCTTTGGCTGCGGTAGTTCTTTGAAAGCGTATAGCGATTCTCTTCCGGAACGCTGTCCCATACCGAGTTAACAAGTGCAGGGTCGGCATCTCGAAAGCCGTAGATCGCTTGTCGCGAATCGCCGACCCAGCGGTTGCGAGCAATGAGCGGTCGTAGACCTTTAAAAATTGCGAGTTGAAGTGGATTGGTGTCTTGAAACTCGTCGACCAACACAAGTTCGTAATCTTGGGAAAGCCGTTTAGCGAGGGATTCGTTGCTGACCAGTTCAAGCAGTAACGTCTCTAGATCCGTGAAGTCGACCAAGCCTCTTTCGGCCTTGTAAGTAACGAACTGCAAATCCAGCGAGATTGTCTCGTCAGCAAGCAAACGTGAAAACTCTTTCAAATCGGCGTGAAGTTGAGGGTTTCGACGGACTTCGGCCGCATGTGATCGCATTGGATTTAAGCACGCATCAGCCCCTGACCTTGTGCCTGCCTCGATCCTGCTCGCATCCAGATACGTTCCCCAGAGAGAGCCTTTGCCGGATCTTAACTCGCGCAGTTTCTGCTTTGCTTCTGCCGTATTCTTTTGCGTATCGGTGGTGATCGCTTCAATGCCCGCGAGAGCCTGATCGGCGAGTTCAAACAGCGTGTGGATGGATGACTTATCTGCCGATGGGCCGCCGGGCGCCAAGATTTCGCAAACTCGCTCCGCACTTCGCATCATGTGGGCCTTGAAAGCATCATCGGAGATTCGATTGCCTCGCTTGGCGCTCAAAAGCCCAAGTATCCGATCGGATAAATCAGAAACGCCCAAACGTTCGGCCGACGATGAAAGTGCGTCCCAGCGTTCCAGCGGAATCCGGCCCAGCAGTTCGTTCAGCACACGTTGTCCGCCTTTCTCAAACACTTCCAAGCGAGGCGACAACCCCATCTCGATCGCATATCGTCGGATCAGTTGGTGCGCGACGCCGTGCACGGTGCCGATTGCTGCTAACTCAAGACGATCGGCGTTCGCATGGCCATCACCTTCAAGAAGCTTCGCTTGTACGCGTCCCTTCAATTCTGCTGCAGCCTTCTTGGTGAATGTAGTGGCAAGAATGCGAGCGGGATCAAGGCCATTCGCAACGGCCTCGGCGACGGTGTTACAGAGATCGAATGTTTTGCCGGAACCCGCGCCCGCGCGAACGACTTCAAGGATGGTGGTCATAGGAGTTGTCGTTGTCCACAGAGTTGTTTGTATTCGCAGTATTGACAAACCGATTGATCAACGTCGGTCTTCAAGCCGGTCTTTGGGTCCACCTCAAGCACCAAGGTTGCTCCTTGAGGCCAATCGTTGCTCGCTTGCAGTGGCCTGGCAGGCACGAGCCCGTCTTGGGTCAACCAAGATTCCGCACCTGCGATCGCCGATTCGAACTCGCGCCAAACCGTTTCAATGCTTGGCCCTTCCACGACCGTTCGCTTATCGCCACCATTGTCACCGCTTTTCACAGCGAGCGTCTTCACTGGGCCGCCGGAGGGCGTGTAAAAGATGCCATCGGCGAGTACCAAGTAAGCCACGGCGGGAAACCGGCCCGTCTCTTTTGAACGGCTGTACGCATAAGTCGCAAGCTGAACCGCTTTGCCCTCCGCGATCCACTTCTCGTACTTCTTGCCCCCGTACTTGAAGTCAACAATTGCTTCCTCTCCCCCATCACGCTCGACGAGGCAATCGATCGAACCCTTGAACTGCTTGCCGAATGCTTCGCCCTCGATTTCGACTTCCAGTCCTTTGATGCAATAGCCGCCTTGTCGCAGCGTGCTGATCAGGACTCGCGTCGCATGAGACAATTCCTTTCGAAGCTTTTGCCGATCGCGATACTTATCGGGCTGTGCGAACGGGGCCGCATCAAGTGGCAAGCGTTCGTCGAAAACCTTTTCAACATTCGCGACGGCCTCATCCACGGAAGGGAGGTCGTCGCATTGACCAAAGACCAGTTCGAGCACCTTGTGGCAAAAGCTTCCTTTGAGCTGGAAGTCACCGGGTAACTGAGCAATCGAGCTTGAACGCAGTTTCGCTTGATAGTTGAACACCCATTTCAGCGGGCATGCCAACCGATCTTGCAGCTCGGTAGCCGATACTTGCGTCCGATCCTCCAGCAGCTCAACGGGAATACTCCAAAGCGGTCGAGGTCCCTGGGGTGCCACAACAGGTTTCGACTCAAGCAAGAACGTGAATGGCGCAAGCGATGAGACATCGCCTGATTGAATGAGATTCTCAAGCACCGGCGGATTGTCGCGAGCCGTCTCCGATAACACCGTTCGAATGGCCAGCCAGACGGGGTGCCAGCGTTTCTCAACGTCTTGAGGAATCAGCACCGCCAACAACGCGTCTTCTACAAAACACAATCCACGCGCCTCGGCAGTGCGGAGCGAAGTCAATGCATGCGTACCATCGTCGAGCGGAATCCCTGATGCCTTGAGCGTTCCGAACTGATCCACCGACCAACGAGATGCTCGCGCGTCACTCGTATCAAGCCCTAGCCAGATCACTCGATGGCAAGGATCAACGATTTCAGCAAGTGAGCGAACTCGAGCAGGGCCGCCAGCCGCTTGCGAGAAGCAGACCGACTCCACGCCGGTCGATAGCGTTTCTTCGAGCAAACGAGACAATTGAGGCTCGGATAGCTCGGCCCCCTGGCTTTCGGCCAATTGGCCAAGCAAAGACGCTTGTCCCGCCGCAACGTATAACGCGTTGACCAGTAACTCCGGTGGATCGTTTTGTTCTTGCATCAGGCTTGCTCGACCGCTGGCCCACTGGGAGACCAGCCCGCAACGATCGCGAACGAAATGCGAAGAGATCATTTCGCCCCGTTTCACTCGCTTGCAAAACAACCACGCATTCAGGCGTTCACGCAGCTTACCAGCCGGGTCTTGATCATCGCTGCACAGCGTCTGAAGCGCAGACTCCCATGCACCGCTTCCGAGCCCCGGTTCGCCGGCCAACGCCTCGGCGAGCGAGACCGCAGCATGCCGCGGAATCGGACAGATCGGCAGGGTCAGAAAGTCAAGTAGCGATTGTGGATCTACCGCATCCCAGCAAAGCGTCAAGCTCAGCGGCAGCACCTGGAGAACAGGGTGTGCCTTTGAACAAGCCGATGCACCCATGGTCGGCACCCCGTAACGCGATAGGCAACCGTCCAGTTGCATGGCTAGGTTGTCGTCTTCACAGACAATGACGGTCCGACTCAGCTCAGAGGGATTCGTCGCCAGCGTCGCTGCTACAAATTCAACCGCGGCTGACTGACTTAGCGTATGCACGTACCGTAAACTCGCATCCGTCGCGACCGTCTGCCACGTTCCGCCGCGAACCACCGATTGCGCCTGATATAGCGAACTGTCTTGCGGGGCATGCGGTGCAACGTCGACCATCGGCTGCGTGGTGAGGCGTGACAAGACCTGTTGCCATCGCAGCGGCCAGCGTTCTGCGGGATCAGCCAAAACGCAAACATGTCGCGGCAGTTTTTGGCCTTGATCCAGGGCGTTGAGCACTGCTTGCAAGCGGTCGGCAATGCTTGGGAAAACGAATCGTCGTCCATTTGCCGCCAAAGCAAGGTCTCGCACTACCTCAGGCAATGATTCGCAGTGAGCTTGGTCCCAACCGCTCAGCAACAATTCATCGCGTCGAGACAGCAATTCAGAAGCTGTAGCCCAGCGATCGATTTGGAAACTCTTCGAGAACCCTAAATCCTCGACCGTTTCGAGAGCCGCCGCGTATTCCGTCACATGGCTTGCGCGATGGGCATCAACGGTTGGAAGCCCGAGTTGCAGCTCCAGCCACCGAAGCAGTGACTCGGGCCCTCCGCGAACCTCGTTGACCGTACCCTTACCTAGTGCCGGACGCAGCGCGCCAGGCGTCAATCGAATGTGTATTACCGCGTCTAGGAACATGGGGCGTGGCAACCTCAACTGCTTCAGGAAAGCTGATCCGACTTGCCAGCACGATACCACGCGGCTAGCACAGGTCAACCCACCGGAGGGGCTGCTTTACCTTAAGGTACGTAAAGTTCGCCATTCATTAACCGTACGAGTGATTGCTTATTGGCGCTACGTACCGCAACGATTTCGTTGCCCCTAGAGGGATTGCACGGGTTCGGATCAGGTGAAAACGCTGGCAGAGAAAGT
The DNA here is from genome assembly GCA_003506095.1 of Planctomycetaceae bacterium. Taxonomy (GTDB): domain Bacteria; phylum Planctomycetota; class Planctomycetia; order Pirellulales; family Pirellulaceae; genus UBA6163. Next base: position 7,980 of record DNWZ01000619.1, read on the forward strand.
TCGCCAGAAACATGGCCTTTGAAAAGTGTCGCCTTCACCCAAGCCACGAACGGTTGCAACCGGAGGTTATGCGCCAGCTAGCGGACGGTTAGACTGGGCACCAATCAGGGCGGAAATGACATCTTCGTATGCGATGGATGAAAAAGCATGGCGAATCTAGGCGGCACAGTCACCGAAAACCCACGCGTCGGCATGATGGCGATTGTGCGAAAACGTCGCGCAGTGATCAGCGAGGTGCGGCCATTTGAGGGTGACGATGGTGTGCTGCACCTCGTCCGGCTCGAATACAAAGACAACGCGTCGCCCGACACCGAACAACTGCTTTGGGAATGCGAGCCTTATCGCGAGTTGCTCAGCCCCGCTGCTGTCCCGCTTGCAACCGATCCGCCGATGCCGCCCGACGAGTTCGACGCGGTCGTGCGTGCCAGTCGCTGGTCTGCGTTATCCCCCTTCCTCGACCCTGACTCTGACGGTCCGCTCGATCGCTTACCAATTTGCTCGCCATTCCACGGGGCCGTACAGGTCGAAGATTACCAGCTCGTCCCCTTGCTGAAGGCATTGCGCATGCCTCGCATCAACATGATGATTGCCGATGACGTCGGTCTCGGCAAAACGATCGAAGCCGGACTCGTTCTGCGTGAACTACTGATCCGCCGTCGCATCCGCCGAATCTTGGTTCTTACACCAGCAGCATTGCGAGTCCAATGGCGAGACGAAATGTGGGAAAAGTTTTCACTCCCCATGGATGTCATCGATCGAGACGCAACGCAAAAGCTGAAACGCACCATCGGCATTGATGCGAATCCCTGGCGATCCAGTGCCCGTGCGATCGCCTCCTATCACTATCTCAAACAACCCGATGTGCTGGAGCAATTTCACAGCGCATGCAAAGTTGGTGAAGATTCGCCGCACCTGCCATGGGACTTGTTAATCGTCGACGAGGTCCACAACCTCATGCCATCGGCGATGGGCGAAGACAGTGATCTGTGCAAGATGCTGCGACTCGTAGCACCCTACTTCGAACATCGATTGTTCCTCACGGCCACACCACATAACGGACGCACGCGGTCGTTCTCGGGACTACTCGAAATGCTCGATCCGGTGCGATTCAGCCAGACCGATGAACT
>DNWZ01000619.1:9220-9519 GCA_003506095.1 Planctomycetaceae bacterium
TGTCCGGAACCTTCGCCATCGAAATCCTGGGCAAGCGGCTGCTCAGCGGCCCGGCGACGTTTGCCGAAAGCTGGTATCGGTGCAAGCTCGGCCTACTCGAAAAGGACGAAGCTGACGACGGCGAAATGGCCGCAGCATGTCGCAGCGTTCAAGAAGATACCGCCGACGACATCGAAGCCCAGCAACGCGAAGCGTCGGCGACAACGGTCATCGGTGCGTGGCTAAATCATTTTACGGACGAGCTGAGCAACGAGATTGCGGCGATCGACGAGGCCGTCCAATCACTCGGTTTCCCCATA
>DNWZ01000714.1 GCA_003506095.1 Planctomycetaceae bacterium
TGCGGGCTTACGGAAATCCGATCCATGATTCCGGATTCTTGTTGACCGTATCCGGACTAGGCGACCTGTTCCATTACCAGTTCGAGACGGTCGAATGGATGGACGGCGCGCCGTTGATTTTAGACGATGGCGATGTCCAGTGGCGCCAGACCGGTGGCAGGCGTGTTGCCGGTCCACGCGTACTCGATGGCGACTCCATCCTGCAAACGAATTCTGACAACGTGACCGTCGGTTGGGATGTCAATCAGCTCAGCCCCGGACCCTACCAAGTTTCATTAACTTGGCCGGCAATCGCGTCCAACATACAACTTAAACCAAATCTTCTGTTGCGAGATTCGGCCGGGAACGTCCTGCACCAACAACAAGTCAATCAACTGTCCGATCAGGCGTCGTTCCAGGCCGACGGCTTGCCGTGGTACGACATGTCGCAATCGGTCAGCATTGCCGACCGACACCTGTCGGTCGACTATTTCCAATCGCAAGTGTTGAACCACTTCGTTGCCGATGGTTTAAAGATCGATCGCTTGCGATACGATTCACCAGAAATCCGCCTGATTGATCTGCAGACGGACCAATCGTTGACCAGCGGCGTAGCGCACAGCAACTTTGGCGAAGCTTACTTCGGCCAAATGGTTCAACGCCAATTCAGGATCGAAAATCACGGTTCGGCTCCGCTGGTTCTGAATCTGGTTGACCAGAGTGTTTTAGATGCCCGCAGTATCGCCGGCCAACCGCTGCGTTTCCGAAACGTCGAAGTGGACGAGTCGATTGTTGGTGTCGATCGCGACGCGATTTTGGACGCTGCGGTTCGACCTTCGCTGCCTGCCGGTTTCCGCGTTGCCGTGCTCGGCGAACACGTGGTCTTGCCGGGCGAGAACACCGTTTTGACGATCACGATGGACGGCGATTCACCCGGACTTCACTTCGGTGACTTCCTGTTGGAAACCAATGACGTCAACGAATCGCTGTTCCGCATCGCTCTGAAGGGGACGGTCGGTTCGTCACAGCAACTGCCCAGCTATGGCAATAACCATCGCCCCGGTGATGATTTTGGCAGCGACCAAAACGGCAACCCCTTGCCGCCGCCCCAGCGTGGCTGGATCAACGAAGCGGCGATTCAAAACGACTCGACCATCACAGCCGCCCAACCGGTCGAGTTCGCGGTTGCCGCAGGCAGTTTCAGTCGCGTGGTGGCCCCCGGAGCGTTCAGTGGTTACGCGCTGCGGGGCAATCCGTTGACACAGAACGAAGTGGTTTGGACTGCGACCGATCTGCCCGAGGGGATTTATCGTGTTTCGGCCACTTGGGTCGCCGAGCCACAGGCAACCGATGTGGCTCGATTCCAGATCGATGCCGACTCGTCTTCCGCTGCGACCAAGGTTCTGTTGACGCAACGGATCGCGCCTCAAGGTTACGTCAACCAACTCGATGAAGCGCGGATTGCATGGGTCGATCTGGCCGATAATCTGCTAGTCAACGATGGCCGAATCACGGTTCGACTGTCGGGCAATGCGATCCAAGTCGATGCGATTCGGATCCAGCGGGTCAATCGGATTGTTGAACCGTCTGGCCAATTGCAATTGACCGATCTGGCCACCGGCCAACCGATTTCGACCATGGACGGTGTCTGGGATTTCGGCGGCGTCGCTTGGGGACGCTCGGCCCAGCGCAGCTTAAGGCTGACCAATGTCGGTGATGCCGAACTGTTGATGCCCGCCGCACCCGCGTTAGGCCCAGGTTTTACTTTAATGCAAAGCGTTTCTAGCGCAACACTCGCCCCTGGTGAATCGGTCGATTGGTTGGTCCGCTTCGACGCATTGACACCCGGTGCGGCCCGTTCGCAATTATCGCTGGGCTATCAAGCCAATCCGCAAGAGTTGGTTGATCGCTTTGTGCGCTTGCAATTGCAGGGCGAAGCGATCGTCGACTTCCGGATGGCGACGGATGATCCAGCGAGCTTCGAAATGGACGGCTTTCGCAAACCGACCGGCAGCGCCATCGTGCAAGGCGTGTCTTACGGCAACGGCAGCGCGATGAGTTATCGCAGCGGCGATGCGGCGACCTGGACCTTTAGCGATCTCGAACCCGGGGCCTATGCGGTCTATACGACTTGGGACCATCGCTTGAGGACTCCTACCCTGCAAGACATCCTCAATTCGATGACGCTGGCGGAGTACCAGGATTGGGACTTCCTGAAAACCATTTCATCGACTTCCATCCGGCCAACGTTGGCCACCGCTGTACCTTATCTACTGAAGGGCTCCGATGCCGATTCGGCGACGACCATCGTGGTCGATCAATCCAAACCGGCGAACGACCAGTTCGATGACAATTGGAACTGGCGGTTCCTGACGCATTACGCCATCAGCGGCGACTCGTTGACGATTCGGATCGAGAATCCGAACGATTTCATGGCTGTACAGGCCGACGGCGTGCGGTTGGTTCGGTTGCACCGTGCGGCCCCCGAGTTCCGATGGAATGACCAACCGCTGGCAAACGCCGCGAAGATCGACTTCGCCACGGTTGACCTCGGAAAGCCGTCTCGCCAGGTAGTAACGATTCACAACCCTTCGCCAACTCCGTTGTTCCTGCAATCGATTCAGGAATTGCCTCAAGGGTTCTCAACTAGCTTTGTTCCGCGATTTGTGGCACCCGGCGAATCCTATGATTTGGAACTGACGTTAACGGGCCAGCAAGTTGGGGCGTATGGCGGACGTTTCGCGTTGTTGACCAGCGCCCCACTGCGCGCAGTGATGGAACTGGAGTTAGCTGGGTTTGTATCGCAGAGCGCAACGTGGTTGAACGATCGCGGCGGTACGATCGTCCTAAGCGACCCGATCGGTGGCGATGTCCAGGCGAATTACAGCCCTAACACATTCCAGAACAACGGTCTGGAATCTTGGACGCTGCAAGGTTTGGAACCGGGACGCAGTTATCGCGTCTCGACCACCTGGGTACAGCAACCCGCGCAAGGGTTCGCCAATGCGCCGTTTACCGTGACCACTTCCGCAGCGTCGGTCACTACCCGCTACAGCCAAGTCAACTCGCCCCGTGACGTCGCGTCTTCGCAGTGGGATCAAGGGACTTGGTGGGCGGACATCGCGCCATCGGTCGTTGTCGGCGAAGACGGGACGCTGGTCATCACCGCTCGGTATGCGGCACTGACCAACCCCTGGCAAACGGCCGAAGCGTTTCGTG
>DNWZ01000104.1 GCA_003506095.1 Planctomycetaceae bacterium
GGCGAGGTGCGTTGAAGATGGCTTTAGACGGTAACGACGAATCTCGCGGTTTCAAACGCGGCAGTGTGACGGCGGCAACGGTAGACATCAGGTCTTGGTTGTCGCGAGATTTCTGTCGCACCGCCATCAGATAATTTGTCACTGCGTTTCTTAAACCTTTGAACGTCGCATCATGATTGAGCGCCGTCTTGTCGCGAGGCCTTGCCAAATCAACCGAAAAGATCGGTCCAAGTGACGCCGCAGGCCCAGGGTTCAACGGCACAATACGATCGGCCACCAGGATCGCTTCGTCAACATCATTGGTGATCATCACACAGGTCTGACGCTCTTCGCCCCAGATGCGAAGAATCTCTTCCTGCATCGTTGCCCGTGTCAACGCGTCGAGTGCCGATAACGGTTCATCCAATAAAAGCACCTTCGGCTTCATCGCCAGCGTGCGCGCTAATGAAACTCGTTGCCGCATGCCCCCGGAAAGCTCATGGGGATATCGATGCGCCGCATGCTTGAGCCCCACCATCTCGATGAACTTCTCAATATGATCTCGGCGCTCGGCACGCTTCCAACTCGAAAACACACGATTGACCGACAACGCGATGTTCGCGCGAACCGTCATCCATGGCAGCAACGAGTAATTTTGAAAGACGATGCCTCGCTCAGGGCTTGGCCCCTTGATCACGCGACCGTCCATCAACAACTCGCCCGAGTCAGGTTGGATCAAGCCGGCGATCAATTGCGCCAGCGTCGTTTTCCCACTACCTGAGAACCCGACAATCGCCAGGAACTCCCCTTCCCGGACACTCAAGTTGATGTCGTGCAGTACCTTGGTCTGCGTCACGCCACTGCCATAGTTTTTGCAAACACCCCGCAGCGATACGATCGGTTGCGCCACCGGTTTTCGAACGCTCGGCATCGATTCTTGAACTTGCAACGTTGCGGCACTCATAAGGCGTTCTTTCAAAAAAGCTTGAGGAACCTATCCGAAAAAGGGCCTGCCCCCTTTTCGGATGCTACGCAGGAGCGTTGTTTCCGAAACTGACCAAATTGCGAAGACAAACCATCAATCGATCGAGCACCAAGCCGACCATTCCGATTACAAGCACGGCAACCGCAATACGCGCATAAGTGCTGTTGCTGCCGTTTTGAAACATGTCCCATACAAATTTTCCAAGGCCCGGGTTTTGGGCCAACATGTCAGCGGCAATCAATACCATCCAACCGACGCCCAGGCTGATCCTTAAACCTGCGAACATCAACGGCAACGACGCGGGAACGATGATCTTCACCAGCGTCTGCCACCACGAAAGGTTGAGTACCTTTGCGACGTTCAAGTAATCTTTATTCACACTCGCAACCCCCAGCGCCGTATTGACAAGCGTTGGCCACAACGAGCAAAGGCTGACCGTCGTCGCGGAGATTAGAAAGGCTCTTGAAAACATCGCGTCATCCACATTCGTTCCGCTGTACCACCAAATGATCACGATCGATGCGATCGGTAACCATGCCAGTGGGCTAACCGGCTTGAAGATTTGTATCAGCGGGTTGAGCGCTANNAATTGAAGATTGGACTTATCCCGCACAGGATCCCCAGCGGCACTGCGATCAATGTGGCGATAAAGAATCCGACAAAGACCGTTCCGATGCTGCGGATCGTCTGGTCGATGAATGTCGGAGCGCTGGTCGGATAAAAATTCGCGGCCTGCAACGCTTTCTTTCGAATGATGGCCGCCTCGCTGAGCATCGCAGCCTTCTGGACGTCGGCAACCTCTGCCGCACGCGACTCCAATGACAACGCCTGGCGCATCAGCGGAATGGCTTTGTTCCTCTCGACAATCATCCGCTGTCGATCTTGTCTTTTTTGCTCAAAGTGTGCATTCCACAACTCTTTTCCAGCGGCCCACGTCGCCGCGGGGCCGGGCAACTGGGCGCTTTCTGTTTTGATTCGCTTGGCCGCTTGCGACCACATCACTACGAACAAAACGGTGGCTATCAGCGGGACGACGATAAACTTAAAGATGTTACGGATTTGCTCGCGCGGCTCTTCACCAGCGGCCAATCGTACAAAGGGCTCGAGAATCGGCAGCCCTGCGATTTGGCAAAACTTCAGCCCCTTGGCTCGCCAGTTGGTTTTCATAAGAATCAAGTTTCGATAGAGAGAAGGAAGTTTTTCACGGCCGGGCCGGACGCGAGAGGCACCGGATCCTCCATGCGTCCGACCCACACGGCCGCTTTACAAACATTGCGGCGCTGAAATGATCATGGCGTGTCTTTATTCCCGATCTGAAAACTGTTGATGTACGCGACCGGGGCTCGGGCATCAAACGGAAGTTTGTCGATGAACTCGCTTGATACGGCGCGATATCCGTCATACGTCGCCTCAGGAAATTCATCGCTGCTAAGCAAACCTTCGGCAACCAGCAGCTCCGCGGCTCGGCGGTAGATCGACGGTTGATAAACGGACTTTGCAGTCGATTCATACCATGCGTCAGGCTTGGAATCGCCGATCTGGCCCCACCGTCGCATTTGAGTGAGAAACCAAATGCAATCGCTGTAATGCGGGTAACTGGCCATCGCATCAAAGAACAGGATGAAGCCGGGCATCTGCTTGACTTCAGATTTTTGATAACGATAGGTTCCCGTCATACCGGCCGCGATCACCTCGCGATCCGCGCCGACATAGTTCGGCATGCTAAGCAGCGACGTTGTTTCTTCGCGGTTCACGAACTTGCCGCTGGCATCCTTTTCGTCAAGCCATTTCCCGGCCCGAATCAACGCCTTGATGATCGCCACGTGCGTGTTGGGATTCGCCTTGTCCCACGACTTCATCACACCGAGCACCTTCTCAGGATTGTCTTTCCAGATCTCAAGATTGGTCACGACCGGTAACCCGATCCCCTTGGCAATCGCCGCTTGATTCCAAGGCTCGCCCACGCAGTAGCCTTGGATTGTGCCCGCTTCCATCGTCGATGGCATCTGCGGCGGTGGCGTGACACTCAACAGCACCTCCGCGCCGGTCATGCCATTGATGTCGTCTGCGGTATACAAGCCGGGATGAATACCGCCCGCGGCGAGCCAATATCGAAGTTCATAGTTGTGCGTGCTGACGGGGAAAACGATCCCCATATTGAAATCTTTCGCTTCGGCTTTAAACCGGTCGACGATGGGTCGCAAAGGGCTTGCGGTGACAGGACGCGGCGGATTGGCGTCAGCAAGCTTGCCATCGGCTTGCTGCATCGCGCTCCACACATCGTTGGATACCGTGATCGCGTTACCGTTGTAATTAAGACTGTAAGCCGTGATTACGTCGGCCTTCGTGCCAATACCAATCGTTGCACCGATCGGCTGCCCGGCAAGCATGTGCGCCCCGTCCAATTGACCATCGACAACGCGGTCAAGTAACACCTTCCAATTTGACTGGGCCTCCAACTCGACCTGCAACCCTTCGTCGTCAAAGAAACCTTTTTCCTTGGCAATGACCAGCGGCGCACAATCGGTCAGCTTGATGAACCCCAGTTTGATCTTCGGTTTTTCGATATCGAGCGTCGTGGTGACGACGTTCGTTGCTACTTCGCCGGCGTCACTGCGGGTCGATTGCGATTTCGCTTCCACCGCTAGCGCCGCAGCCTCCAGTTCTTCGATCGTGATCTTGGAGTTGCCACAACCAGCGAACGTGATGAGCAAAAGCGACGCGAATCCAAGGATAAGCGGTGTTCGATTATACATGTGGCGTCTTATGAAAGTTGAGAAGCGTAGCACTGCGAATTCAATGGCTCAGGGATTGGAAAGCGAGTCAAAACCGTGTGGTCGTTTTCAGCACTGATCCGCCGGTCATCGAATGACCACCCGTTCCACGACGATCTTATTACGCAATGGCAATGCCGTGATTGGCGGAAAGTCGATCGCAATCGGCAAGAATCGTTCGCTTGGCCCGCAATCGTCGCATCAAAAAAAGTCGCCGATAAAACGCGAGTCTTTCCCGCGAAACCTCACGACGCTGCGTGCTGCGCCAAAACTTCGCACCTGTGCTTAGGGCTTAGGCAATTTGTTGAGCGAATGGCAGAAGCCGGTGGTTCACGACGAACCACCTCGCTTTTAACTGCCACAGCCAAGCTTAGGAAAGTTGTAACGCTTGGGTGAATCAAATCGGTCGCCTGCGATTTTGCACATTTGTAACGCAGGCAGGGCGATAACCCGTCTGTGCGCTGCACCAGGAACCGGAGCCTGTTCAGTCGTACTGTGTCGACAGGATGTCTCACAGAACCGATTTTCAAGCTTCCCTTAATCACCCTGAATGGAGTCGCGCCCTCATGTCCAATCTTTATGGACGCCATTGCCTGCGAACGTTGTTCGCGTGTTGGTTGCTCGTCCCCTTGAGCAACAAGGGTCCCCATGCGAATGCAATGGAACCCGAATCGTCCCCACCGGCAGCCGGCTTCAAAGAGTGCCCCGCCTGTGACGAGAAGAAGTCTGATGCCGCAGCAGCCAAGGCGAAGGATGCCTACAAAGGGCTGTTCTATGCAAACGACTTCCGATACGTCGATGACCCGTGCTATGAGGGCTACTTTCCGGGTGACGCATTGAAGCGTCTGGAGATGCCAGGAACAGGAAAGATTGACCTCGGTGGCGAGTTTCGCATTCGTTATCACAACGAAGAAAATATGCGTGGATTCGGATTGACGGGCGTTGACGATGATTTCTGGTTGACGCGACTTCGACTCTTTGCAAACTACCAAATCAACGATTACTTTCGCTTTTATGGTGAATACCTTTACGCCGATTCGAGCGGCGAACTTTTTAATAATCGCACGATCGAGGTGAATCGAGGTGAAGCTCAGAATCTGTTCGTCGATACAAATCTGTTGGAAGATGAAAGCAGCAAATTGACCGCTCGTGTCGGGCGGCAAGAGTTGTTATTCGGGAACGAACGTTTGGTTTCGCCACTTGATTGGGCAAACACTCGGCGAACTTTCGATGGTGCTCGTTTGCTCTACAGCGGCGAAAACTGGGACATCGACGGGTTCTTCGTCAATCCCGTCAAGCGACTGCTGACCAATGAAAATAGTTGGGACGGTGCCGATACCGATACACAGTTTTACGGCACGTATGCGACTCGCAAGAATCTCGACATCGGCACCCTCGACACTTACTACCTCGGCATCGACTACCTGACACCCGGTGCCAGCTTTCATACGCTGGGCAGCCGCGTTGCAGGTTCGCGCGACAGCTTGCTCTACGAGTTCGAAGGTGGCACACAGTTTGGCGACAACTCAAACGGGTCGTCTCACGACGCGTTCTTTGTCACCGCAGGTCTGGGACGCAAGCTTGATTTGAACGTTGGCGGCAGTAGCTGGAAGCCAACGATTTGGGCTTGGTACGACTACGCATCTGGCGAAGATAACTTGGCCGATGCAGGACGATTCGGCGACGGCTTTGATCACCTGTTTCCCCTTGCACACAAGTACAACGGGTTCATGGACTTGTTCGGCCGCCGCAACTTGCATGACATCAATGCCCAGTTCATCACGCCCGTGATGGGCGACAAAGTGACCCTGCTGCTCTGGTACCACTACTTTTTGCTGGACAACTTAACGACGCCATACAACGTCACCATGACGCCGTTCAATACAACCGCCGCAGCAGCGGATCGTGAGCTTGGGCATGAGATCGACGTTCTATTCAACATCAATCTTAACCGACGAAACAACATGCTGATTGGTTACTCCTACTTTGCAGCGGGCGACTACTATAAAAAGACCAGCGGCGGCGTAGCGGGAAACAACGGCATCCCCGAACTGGGCGATGCACAGTTTTTCTATCTGCAGTACCAGGTAAGGTTTTAACCTTCAAGTCAATCGCAAAAGGGTGCTGACCCTCCGACGACGCCGTATAAACCAACCGGTCGGCCCGACCGACCGGTTGGTGATTTGGGCGGCTAGGCAATCGACGGCCCATCTGGAAGCCAAGTGCTTGTTCATTTGTTCTTGACGAACATGATAGGGACAACGGACGCCGTTGGCGGTAAGATAGCGGGTTCCGCTATTTTGTCCCGCCGCTTTCTCTTGAGGCTCCCTCGATGCGATTGAATTTGTGTTTTGCCGCTGTCTTTCTGCTTGCGTTTTTTCCGCCAATTCTCTCACAAGCTCAATCGCCTCGCGTCGATGACCGCGTTTCGGTCGCACCAACGGATTGGCCTTGGTGGCGCGGGACGCTGCGAAACGGAACCGCAGAAAGCAATCAAGAAGTGATGACGGTTTTCGGCGAATCGGAGAATGTTCGCTGGAAATCCGACGTGCCCGGACGCGGCTATGGCAGCCCGACGATTGTCGGAAATCGCGTGTTTCTGGCCACCGCAGATGAAACCGAGCGATCACAGTCTCTGAATTGCTTTGACCGATCCAATGGCAAACTGCTCTGGAAAACCGTCGTTCACCCAACCGGCGGGATGATGAAGAATAATAAATCGACGCTGGCGTCCAGCACGCCTGCGTGCGACGGTGAGCGGGTGTTTATCAATTTCCCCAACTCAGACTCCTTGGTCGCTTCGGCGCTCGATCTGGATGGCAAGATCTTATGGCAGACTAAGATTTCGGATTATGTGATTCATCAAGGTTATGGTGCTTCGCCAGCGATCTATCAAGATTTGGTGATCGTGTCAGCGGACAACAAAGGCGGCGGAGCGATCGCGGGACTAAAACGATCCAATGGCGAAATCGTTTGGCGACGCGATCGACCGCGATTGCCCAATTACCCGACACCGACAATCTTGAACGTAGCGGGCAAAGACCAGGTGCTCATGGTCGGTTGCAACCAAGTCGTCAGTTACGACCCTTTAACGGGCCAAACGAATTGGGAAACCGACGGTGCGACGGAAGAGTGTGTGACGTCGACCGTGACCGACGGCAAACTGGTCTTTTCCAGTGGCGGTTATC
>DNWZ01000101.1:0-10889 GCA_003506095.1 Planctomycetaceae bacterium
CCTGACGCGATGCGAATCTGCTCTTTGATCAAATCGACACCGGTAACCATTTCGGTCACCGGGTGTTCCACTTGAATCCGCGCGTTGACTTCGATGAAGTAGAAATCGTCGTTCTTGTCAACGATAAACTCAACGGTCCCCGCGTTGGTGTAATTCGACCCTCGAATCATCCGCACCGCCGCTTCGCAAATCGCCGCACGTCGATCGGCTCGCAACGTTGAACTGGGCGCTTCTTCGATCAACTTTTGGTGACGACGTTGAACGCTGCAATCACGCTCGTGAAAGTGGACTACGTTGCCATGCAAGTCTGCGACCACCTGCACTTCGATATGCCGTGGCNNCGCATCCCTTTTCCACCGCCACCAGCGGTCGCCTTGATCAGCACCGGATAGCCGATATCGGCCGCGATTCGAACCGCTTCGTCATCGTCATCGATCAAACCGTCGCTGCCCGGAACGACCGGAACGCCCGAAGCGATCGCGATCGAGCGGGCGGTATTTTTGTCACCCAGCTTTTCCATCGCTTCGGGCGTCGGCCCGATAAAGTCGATCTCGCAGCTTCGGCAAACTTCGTTGAAATGTGCGTTCTCGGACAGGAAACCGTACCCGGGATGGATCGCGTCGACGCTGCCAACTTCCGCAGCGCTGATGATTTGGTCGATTCGCAAATACGATTCGCCGCTGCGTGGCGGACCGATACAAAACGCTTGATCCGCCAACCGAACGTGCATCGAATCAGCATCGGCTTGGCTGTAAACGGCAACGGTTTCGATCCCCATCTCACGACAGGCACGAATGACTCGAAGCGCAATTTCACCGCGGTTTGCGATCAGGATCCGGTTATACATCGTCGCCGAACAAGAGGGGCAAATGAAGAAGGAGAGATGAGAATGAGATCGAACACGTTGCGATTAAGCCGACGTGTCGACCTTGAACAGAGGACGTCCGAAGTCGACCGCTTGTTGATCGTCGGCTAAAACCGAAACCACTTGGCCGCTGATTTCCGCCGGGATTTCGTTGAAAACTTTCATCGCCTCGATAATGCAAATGACCGTGTCCGCACTGATCCGCTGGCCGACCTTTACGAACGTTTCGGATTGCGGATTGGGGCGAGCATAGAAAGTGCCGACCATCGGAGCCTTAATCGTGACAATGTTTGCACCATCAGCGACGGGCCCAGCGGCAACCGCCGAGGCCGCTGGCGATGGAGCAACCGGCTGCGGTGCCGCAACGGTCGGAGCCGGGGCAGCGAAAACCTGCTCGGCACCCCGTCGCAATTGCACTTTTTCCGATCCTTGACGGAGGTTAATTTCCGTCAAGTCGTGCGACTCCATCAACTCAATCAACTGACGCAGCCGATCGAGATCAAATACGTTGCCGCCTTGGGCGCCTTCGTCAGAGTGCTTTTCGCCGCCGCTCTTCATTCTCGCTAACCTGGTTTTCTTTGACATTATTCTTGCCGCCACACTTATCTGTTGTAACCGAACCAGGGCCACCGATCGAGGCCACAACGAGGGGAGAATTGTTAACTTGTCAAAGCCTTGGGTAGGACGGCAATTCGAACACAGCAGTCGATTTAAGTGATTTTCTTTTCCGCAAACCGCTCGGTCGATATCACAAGCGCCGCTGCGGCGAAGGCCAGAAAGGCCAAAATGATCACATTGCCGTCCCAATCACCCGGCGAAACAATCACGAATTGCTGTTCTTTGAACGGCAACTCAGCCGTCCCTTGGGTCACTTTCTGCAGCGGCCAAATCCTGCGCAGCGATCCGATCATCAATCCCAACAATAAGGCCATCGTCAAATCGGGATAAAACCGCAGCAACCATTTTAATAAACGCGAAAACGTCAACAGCCCGGTGATGCAACCGGCGGCAAACAGACCGAGGTTAAAGATCAGCGAGACGGAAATGTCGAACTTTACGAATTGCTTGATCATGCCCATGATCGGGTGATACATCCCCAACAACAGCAAAACAAACGCGCCGCTAATTCCCGGCAAAATCATCGCACAAATCGCAATCGCCGCTGAGCCGAAGATGAACATCCCACGCTGGCTCGATTCTCCGGTCGACAATCCGCTTAACCAAAACGCGAACGTCGTCCCTGCGGCCAACAGCAGTACCGCCGCCAACGACCACTGTCGAATCCAGCCCGAGACGATCCAGCCGCTGGCCAACACCAACCCGAAAAATACGGCAAATGTTTCGGTCATTCGGTTTTCGAGCAGCCAGTGCATGGTGCTGGCCAATGCCCCTGCACCGACCACAATCCCTATGCCCAGCGCGATCACAAATCGCAAATCGCAGTGCTTCCACAGCTCCGCAAACCGACCACCTAGCAATAATTTCAGCGCCGCAGAATCAAATTGGCTGACCGCACCGAGCAACCGCTGGTAATGTCCAAGCACCAAGGCGACCGTCCCACCGCTGACACCCGGTACCGTATCAATGGCCCCCATGCAAAAACCACGAAACAGGTTGAGCATGTCTCCGCGAACTGAATCTCTGGCTGTTTCACCGCCGGACACTGTTTCGTTAATGACTTCGGATTGACCATCAGCGGGTTCAAAATCGGTTTGCATTCGGACAATCACGGCGAGGGAGCGAATCGAAGACGCTTTTTCAAAACGGCGGCGCTAATTGCGAACGCATCAGTGTGATTCTCAATCACCAGGCGTCAAACCGTCCGACGCAGCCCGCTGGGCCGCTTCGCGATACTTCTGACCCGAAAGGACATAATGCGCCGCGTTGGCCAAAATGTGCTGCCGCTGTTCATCCGAAGTCGGCCGAATGATCTTGCCCGGCACTCCGACCACCAAACTGCCCGGCGGAATAACGGCCCGTTCGGTCACCACGGCTCCGGCACCAATAATCGAACCGGCACCGATCCGAGCCCCGTTGAGCACCACGGCGCGGATGCCGACCAGAGCCCCCGATTCGACGATCGCACCATGGACCACCGCCGCATGTCCGATCGTCACGTCTTCACCGATCTGGCACGGATAACCTGGGTCGCAATGGATCACAGCCAAGTCTTGAACATTGGATCGAGCACCGATCGTGACCGGTTCGACATCACCACGGATCACCGCGCCGAACCAAACGCTCGCCTGGTCACCCACGCTGACGTTGCCGCGAATCACCGCTCCATCAGCGATGAATGCCGATGGATCAATCTGGTGAGGGTAACTTCCCGTATCAACCTTCCGCGTCATCGCCGCCCAAAACCACTTCCTCGCGGGTCACGATGCCGTCGCGATTGATATCCAAATTATTAAAAACTGGATACAGATCCGGTGGCACATCCGCTTTCGCCAATCGCCCGTCGCCATCAGTATCCAACGCATCAAACTTTTTCATCCGCGTTACCTCGCGAACCATCCGCGTTCGCTCGTCTTGTTTTTCATTGCCGCCATTTCCGCGACCAAGCAAACCTGCGAATCGCCCACGCCGCGGCTTTTTACCGTCAACGTCATCCGAATCGATCTTCACCAGCGGCGTGGCGTAATGGAAGTAACCGATCATCATTTCGTCCCAAGTTTGATCGCCCCAGCCGACTTTTTTTGTCGGATCTGGGTTGTTCAAATTTTTTGCACTGTTGTCATAGACCGCTGTACAGAAAATCCGATCGCCGGGTACTAGAGGCACAGGATTTCTCAACACATAAGTCGTCTGCCAGTTGAAATCATACTTGGGAATATCCAGCAACGTCGATCGCTTGCCATCAGCAGACACCAACTCATAGCGATACGCCTTACCGCGAACGTGCATATGCGGGCTCATGCCCAGCAGGATCGAATCGGTACGAATCGTCGGCGAAAGGCCATGCGTCGTATAAGAATGATGGCCCGGCGGAATGTTCAAATAGACCTGCAAGGCGCTGGATGTCGTCACTTCGTGAGTCACCTTATCAGCGTCCCGAAAACAGAACCCCAGTTTGCTTTGGTCCTGCTGGGGCGTGCCGATCGGCGTGTAATGGACTTGGAAAACCAGTTCGCTGCCGCCGGGAATGCGTTTGGCCATCCCCTCGGGCCAACCTTCATTGCGTGCCCCGGGAACATAGCCGACCAAGAACCCCCGCGTCGCATCCAATCCGCCCTGCGAGCCTCGCGGACGCACGAAAGCAAGAATGTGATGCACAACCGCCCGGTTGCCTGGCAAAATCTCAGCCGATTCTAACCACACGTCTTCATCCAACCCCGGATCGACCACGAAATACTTATAGCTGACCACGCCTGTCGCTGGCACGGCAAACGGCGTGGGGCTGACGTTGACGACCATGTCCGGCTGGCGCGGCAATTGCCACCCCGATGTGAACGTTGGCGGTGTCGGCAACAAGTGGCGATCCTTTTCGAGATCGCCAATCGGTGCACCAGCTTCGGCCCAAGCGAATAAAGTCGCCTTTTCTTCTTCAGGCATCGATCGGTCATTCGAAAAATCGCCATGCTCGGGCGATGCATGCCATGGCGGCATTCGCCCCTCGCGAACGACTTCGGCAATCATATCGGCCCAACCCGCGATCTCTTCGGGATCGTCCATTGAAAACGGCGCGATCTCGCCATCACGATGGCATTCCAAACAACGATTTTGCAAAATGGCCGCAACTGAGTTCACATAAGTCACTTCGGCATCGGCCTGAGTCGCTTTGGTTCGACCGATCAAACATCCGACCGACCGTGTCGTGGGTTTCGCGACCGGACGACCAGCCAAAACATCCTCGATCGCCAATTTTAAATCTTGTTGGCCCGGTTCGTCCTTGGCATAACCGATCCCGTATTGGTCGTCGATCCGTCCCCAATACTGCAGTTTCCGCTGGCCATCGAATACAAAAACTTCCGGGGTTCGCTCTGCCCCCAATACATCCGCAAGCCGGTTCCCTGGGTCTTTCAAAACCGGAAACTCGATCGATTGCCGATCGACAAACGCACCGATCTTTAACAACGAGTCCTGGCGATTGCTGATCACCCCCACCACCCGTACTCCGCGATCGGCATACGCTCCCGCCAATTCGCTCAATCGCCCCGCGTACATTTTGACTAACGGGCATTCGGTGCCCAGAAACGCAACCACCAATGCCGAATCGGTCGGCTTGGCAGCGCCGCTGGGCAGCAATTCGTCCAGCGTCCATACGCGTCCGCGATGGTCCGACAGTTCGATTGATTGCAAAGTCAGTCCCGCTGGCGGCGCAGCGACAGTCTGGTTCGCGCCAAACCATCCGATCGCAACGCAGGCGCCCAGAGTCCAGGCGACGATTCGAGTTCGAAGAAGCTTTCGGAGCAGTTTGCTTGACGTCATGGCAGTTGAATCGACAGAACTCTTCATCGGTTAACCATTGGAAAGGAAACGCCGGATCAATCCAGCACACGCAACATCCGCGATTCATGGAACGCCAAGCCGATCACCAAGTTCCGCGATCCGCACAACTTCGCGAAAGACTTAACAATTGCCATTCATTTCTTAACGCGATTCTTCACTGATTGCGTTTTCACATCCAAATGCCGAGCCGAAACTCAATCGCGCGTCACCACGGACACGTCCGTCGCCGGTTTTTCCGACGTGCGATACATCTCGCGCCACGGCAATTGAATCCCGCCGTCGATCGTTAAAGTGCTGCCTGTAATGTACTCACTGGCCGGATCACAAAGAAACGCCACTCCGCGCCCAATTTCCTCGCTTCGGCCAAGTCGCCCCCAAGGTAACTTCTCGCCCTGCTGCCGCAGCGTCTCTTCACTAAAGAACTTTCGCTCGCCCGGCGTGTCGATCCACCCCGGATGGATCAGGTTGACGCGAATTCGATATTGAGCCAATTCCACCGCGGCGGTCCGTCCCAACTGGTCGACCGCCGCCTTCGCCATGTTGTAGGCCATCGCGCCGGGGATCGCCATTTGAGCATGCGGACTGCTGACAATCACGATGTTGCCACCGTTGCCGGCCGCAACCATCCGTTTGGCGCCAAAGCGAACCATATGGAACGCACCCCACATCGTGACGTCGATGGTACGACGAAAGCCTTCCATATCGGCGTCGATCATCAGCTTGCGGTCGCTGTACGCTGCATTGGGAACGACAATATCCAACCCACCGAGCAACTCGGCGGCACGATCGATCAGCGTTCCCACCGCCGACTCGTCCGCAACATCGCCCGAAACCGCGTGTGCCGTTACGCCAAACTCGCGGCAACGCTCGCAAACTTCACGGGCTTCTGCCTCGTCGCCAATATAATTGACCACCACGTTGGCACCACGACGCGCTAGTTCGATCGAGATTCCCCGACCGATTCCTCGAGAAGCGCCCGAAACAATGGCGCGTTTACCGGCAAGAGGTTGAACATTCTGCGAAGTCATAAGGTCAAAACCGAAGGGGGGTAGGCGTCAAAATTAAACCAGTGGACACTTCAGGCCTGTCCGAAAACGATTCGCCACTCTGGCGCTAGCTGCGTTACTTTTCTGTTTTCGAATAGGTTCTTTGCCGCCGGAGTATAAGCAAGCGACCTGTCCGCCGAAATGCCAGCCCCATAGCCGCTTTGGGATCGCGGATTGGCGGTTCGATTCCTTTCACTGCTAACGAACCCAGCATGTACGTTCCCCAACATTTTGAAGAACCACGAATCGATGTCTTGCACGACTTGATTCGGCGATTCCCGCTGGCGACTCTGGTTAACCAGTCTTCGTCAGGACTCAATGCAAATCACATCCCTTTCCTGTTATCGGACGAACTACCACCGTTTGGACGGTTGCGCGGGCATGTCGCTGCAGCCAATCCGATGCTGGGCGACCTGCCAGACACGCTGGAATCGTTAGCCATTTTTCATGGCCCAAGTGCTTACATCACGCCATCTTGGTATGCGACGAAACAAATAACCGGCAAGGTAGTTCCAACATGGAATTATGCGGTCGTGCATGCGTATGGGCACTTACGCATCATCGACGATCGCGATTGGCTACGACGCCAGATTGAGGAACTGACGGATCATAACGAGGCTGCATCGCCAGGACCCTGGTCCGTTTCGGATGCTCCCAAAGACTCTATCGACAAAATGATCAGCGGCATCATCGGTATTGAAATGGTGATAACAAAGATGGTCGGAAAATGGAAAGTCAGCCAAAATCAGCCTGCCGAAAATCAAGCCAGCGTGATCGAGGGGCTGAAGAACAACCTTTGCCCTGGATCACAAGCAATGGCAACGCTTGTGGAAAGCAGAGCCAAGGAAAAACCCGAAGCTTGAATCACCACGCTTCACCCGGAAAGATCCATTGCTCAATCGCCGTCACGGTTGCATCAGGCAATTGATCGCACTTAAAGGTTACGGTCACCGCTGGCGGATCGCTGAGGTAATCTTCGCCGATTCGTGTTGGCAGGTTCTTGCTTGCCAGCGCTAAGATTGCAAGCGGTCCGGCGGCGTCGAAGTAGGCGATCGTGTTGTTGCGATAACGATAGTTTTGCAAGGTGATTTCAATCCGACTGCCGATTTGCCAGCGCAGATTGAAAGTGCGATTCCAAATCTTTTCGCTGACCGTTCCCGAATCGTCGAACTGCGCGATTTCCGCGCCGTTGAGCGATACGACGACCCCGTGAGCTCGCGGGCGATCGAGCCCGGCAGTGCGAACGAGCGTGACGTCATAACGACTCGGTCTCAGCATGATACGAGATGTCTCCATCGCCAAGCGAATCTGCTCGCTTTCAACCGGTGAAATGAGGGCGTCAAATTGGTCCAAGAAATTGCTGATCAGTTCTAACTTGCGTTCTAAGGTCGCCGCATCTCGAACAATGACCGATTTGATTTCCTCGCGAGCACGGTTGCGTCGTTTGTCTTCTTGTTTGGATAGCAACGCGCGGGCCTGTTGCGCATGAGGTCCGGACGGAAACAGCATCAAATACTGATCCACTGCGATACCGATTCGCACCGCGTCGCCCGATTGGGCGGCGTCGGATACGCGTTCATATAATAAGACTTCTTTTCGCTGCTGGGCTTGCTTGTCCAAAGCCGCCAGTTCGTCTGCGGTTAATCGCTGGGCGAGCGTCGGCAAATCATCGACTCGCATCAGAATGTCATCGACTTCGCGGACCGCCGTAGCGCGGTCAAGATCGTCGCTGACGGCGCGAATCAATTCTAATACCCGCCCGCGATAAATCGGCTCATTCTCCGTTGCAACCTCTGCTGGCAATTCTTGAACTCGCCGCTGCGGATCTTCAACTTGGCGTCTTTGTTGCTGGACTTCATAGTCGCCATACTTGAACGCTGCGACAATCATAAAAACCGCTGCGACGAAAAACGCGATCCGTGTCCGCCGATAATTCCGCTGCGGCTGGTAGGCGAGCGTCAAAAACAGGTCGAGCAGAGAATCAAAACCGGCTGGCGAAAACGCATTGATAAGATTGGAGTTTTGATCGGATGTTTTAGAATCGGCGTCCGAAACGTTGGCGGTGACGCACGGTTTGTCGAAACCACATACTGAAAGGGCAAACCAATGCGTCTGGTCAACATGGTTATGCAGGGTATCGGCTAACTTTGACATCCGCCGGGTCACTCGCTTTTTGGCTTGCGCAGACGAGCGGACCGGATGCTTGCGGCAGAGATCGGCTTTGGTCACAACGACCGCGACGTGTGGGAGCGAGTGGCCGATGGCGAGCCGTTTTTCGGTGACGGCTTGGATCAAGTCGGTTCCCGGCAACGCTTCGTCGCTGTCCAGCTTTCCGCCGTCAACCATCAATAGCAATAAATCGGTTTGACGAATCAATTCGGTCGTCCGCGCGGCATCGGCATTCTCATTTCCGCGTCGCATGGCGGTGACGAATGATTCCCCGGGAATATCGTCGATCTCGATCGTCACCGTTTGGTGGCGGCGGTGCAACTGGAACGTAAACGATTGGCCATGGAATGTTTTGGTGGGCCAGATTCCTTTGCCGAACATCGTTCGTAAATCATCAACTCGACGTTTGGTTTCCGAGCCGATCGGAGTGATGATGAATCGATTTTGAGACGATTGAGCGATCAAACCCAACGCACCCAGAAACGATGTTTTACCGACGCCTGGATCGCCAATCATTTGGACGCGTAAACGCGAACCCGGAATCGCTATTTCGGTCTGTGTGGCGACAGCAGGCGACGGTTCTTCTGCTGGCATTTCGATTCGCTTGTTCATCAAAAGCCCAGTCGTCGCAACCAACTCGGTGGGCGACTGGCCGGTCGCATCAAGGTCCAAGTCGCTCCGGCCGCGAACATCAACAGGATCGCGAAGTATGCGAATCGCTGAAGTCCCTGGCCGATGACTCCTTCGCCGCCGAGCGGTAATCCGATCATCGATTTGACTTCGTCGACGCGCTTGCCCATTTCATCGACCACCGAAGTGGTAAAATCGGCGATCGATCCGGCGACCATCGCAGCGGAACGCGGCGTTCGTGCCATCAAGCTGATCCCCAGTAAACCACGTGTAACCCACAATCGGATCGCCGGTGGCATGCTGGCGGCCGCAGCAAAGACTCGCCGAGTCGTCTGAAACGCTTTGGCTGAAACCGCCATCATCGGCCGAGCAACTAGAACAACAACTCGGCTGCCGATCCGCAGCGATGCCGACAAGATGCCGACCCTGGAGGCTGCGGCAGCCATTTCGCCGGAAGCCGAAACCGCTAAACCGCCGGCGGCACGCGAGCTTGACCGTGCCGATGTCTTGGCGATCCCTTCCAACAGCGACGGTGTCCGCGCCGCGACACCCGCGGCAACGGCGCGAGACCCGGCACTAGCAGCCGCTTCCCGACCAGCGACACGAGCCGCCGCTTTCAATCCTTGTTTGCCGACCTCGGTCGCGACCTTCGATGCACCCAACGAACCGACGATCAACGCCGCGTCGACCACGTCCCAAGCCGCCCAACCCATTTCCGACCAATCGCTCGGTCGATCGGTGGCGAAGTTGCGTGCGACGTTCGCGATGCCACCGACCACCGGGACTGCTTGCCACCAATCGGCCTTACGCGGCGTCCCTGCTTCGTCGAGTAATTTGCCGAGATAACGCGGATCGCTGGCCAGTTTCTCTAACCCCACATCGCCTTCCATTGCGGCGACCATCGTGGTTCGATAGCCAAGGTTACCGTCGCCCAAGAGTGTGCGAAAACGGTCCGACGGGGCATAGTGAACCAACACAGCAACCGCTAATTCGCCGTAGCGATCGATCGCAGCAGCGGCCGCAGGGGCAACTTCGGGATACTGGGTGATAACCAGCGACGGGATACCGTGTTGCGGAAACCGCTCGATCAAGCTTTGCGAAAACTTCGGTGCCGCTTCGTCGAAACGCAGCACCAGAGGTTCGCGGCGGGCTTGGTCCCAAACGCGTTTTTTCTCGCGATAGATGCGCACCAATCGAGCGGCTTGTTGAGCGGTATCGATCGCAGGCTCGGTGGCTTGAATCGCGTCGCCATTGAGCAACAGGACTTCGACCGCTTCGGTCGGAGGGATGTTTTGGGCACACAATTCAGCCATCAAGTCGCGATGCTCGGCGAACGTCAAAAAGATCACTGACGACATCACCGGGTCGTCCTGGGGCTGGCCGATTGCCGTCTTCAAATGCGGATGCAATGCCATCGCGATCTCCAAAACCGCATCGACTTTGACGACCGATGGAACAGGCATGGGCGGAACATCGGTTGCGCCAGCACTTGCTGGCTCAGTCGCGTCGTTGCTCTTGGCCCCGTCGCTAACGGCTCCTTCGACGCTGATCAGTGTTTTTTCAGCGACTTTCGGGGCGCTCGCTTCGTCGTCAACCGTTTGCATCAGTGCAGAAACGAGGTCATCGACCCAAGCTTGGTTGTTGGCATAAAAATCACGAACTTCCTTATCGCCGAGGATCAGGTCGCTGGTCAGGGCCAGCGGATTGTCGCGAACCAATGCCCACAC
>DNWZ01000101.1:10928-22183 GCA_003506095.1 Planctomycetaceae bacterium
CCGTGGCTCCACAGGATCGCATCATCGCGCAGTGGATCGTTCTGAAAGATGCTGATCAGTCGAGCAGAGGTGCGGATCGAATGCTGTTGCGAATCGAAACTGGCCAACGTACCGCGTGTCGATCGAATGCTGGCCGCCAATGCCCGGTCACCATACGCTTCAGACTGCTCCTGCAGCCAGTTAGCGGTTTCAGGGTTCTGCCGCTGGTGCTCATCACGATAAGCGGCGATTACCCGGTCAGCGGCGTCGCGACGTTGCCCCCGAAGAACCTCTTCGCCGTAACGCAGCCAGAAGACAAACGCACCAACCAGTGCGATGAAGATGATTGTGCGAAGTCGAGGGAACACCATGGCAACCTTCTCGATCCAGCGGCAAGGATGGCAGCAAACAGACGGGAATCAAAAATGCGGAAGACAGCGGCGAAAAGAGCGATTACCCCCTTCGCCGCGAAAACAGACGCAATGTACCCGATCACCTAGCCCAACAAAGCCTTCAGCATGGGCAATTTGGCGACCAATTGGTTGACGACGTCTGGCCCAGCTTTTTGCTTGATATAGTCGAGTACGATTGTGGCGAACGAACCGAGCTTATCTTCGCTGATCCCCAATCCCTTCAGCGATGCGGCAAGTGCCAGTCCTTTGCCAGCGGAGCCGCCCAGCATCCCCATGACGGAGCCGAGCAAGCCGCCGCCCCCGGCGCTCTCGGTTGGCGAAGGCGACGTGTCAGCGGCCGCTTGTGCACCTGGAATCGCCGCAGCGATTTTGCTGAATAAGTCGTCGCCGCCTTCCTTCTTTAACAGCGACATTACCGTACCCACAGCCTGGCCAGCCACAGACTTGTCGATCCCGATTTGCGAGGTCAATTGTTTGATCAGTTCATCCATTGCAGCATTTCAAAAAATAGGGGGCGAGTGACCGATCATTGTTCATCCGTCGGCCGAAAAAGTAAAAGAAAACGACTTATCCAGATTGTTCGCAAAATGGCTTCAACACCACCGGAGTTGTCGGCTCCGCCCGCCATTTTTTGGCCGAACTGTCGCTGGAAGCCGCTACTATTAACCGCGACCGTCACGATTGCAAGCGATGGGGGGACAGCGATTCCGCCGGTCGCCCAAAAATAATAATTTGAAAAGTTGCACTGGGGGCTGACAAACCGTTAAGATGTTAATCGAGCCAAGGATAACGGCTCGGTATTTCCCGCCCTTTCCGCTTCGTCCCCATCCCACCTTCCCCAGCGCGGACTTAATCATGCTTTCCATTGATGGCAAAGCCTCACGATTTTGTGACGGCATCACTCGGCGTGGTTTTTTAAAGATCGGTGGCCTTTCGTTCGGTGCCGGTGGCTTTACGCTTGCCGATCTCTACCGAGCCGAGGCTGCGACTGGTCAATCAAACTCACATAAATCGGTGATCAATATTTTCTTGGCTGGCGGACCGCCGCACCAGGACATGTGGGAAATCAAGACCGATGCGCCGAGCGAGATTCGTGGCGAGTTTCGTCCGATCAAGACGAACGCAAGCGGCGTGGAGATCTGCGAAGTCTTTCCCCGATTGGCAGGATTGATGGACAAGTCGGCGGTGATCCGCAGTGTTGTCGGTTGTCATGGCGGTCACGAAGGATTCCAGTGCATGACTGGCTGGGGGCAAAACGATTTGAAGAGTGTCGGTGGTCGACCGGCAATCGGGTCGGCGGTTTCGAAACTGTTTGGTCCCGTCGATCCATCGGTGCCGCCTTATGTCGGCTTGGCACAACCGACCAGTCACAAGCCTTGGTCCGATTCTGGTTCGCCAGGATTTCTCGGTTCGGCACACGCGCCGTTCAAGCCAGACGGCCCCGGCATGCAGAACATGACGCTCAATGGCATTACGCTGGACCGCTTGAGCGATCGCCGAAAATTGCTGGGCAAGCTCGATTCGATGCGCCGCGAAATCGACATCACCGGCGCGATGGCTGGGATGGACTCGTTCGGCCAACGGGCCTTGGATGTTTTGACCAGCAGCAAACTGGTCGACGCGTTGGACCTGTCGAAGGAAGATCCGCGTTTGGTCGAGCGTTACGGCGACGGCAAGCCATACAAATATCAGTACGACGGTGCGCCGACTTGCAACGAACAATTGCTGATCGCTCGTCGGTTGATCGAAGCCGGGGCGCGGTGCGTCAGCCTCAGCTACGGTCGCTGGGACAGCCACAGCCAGAACTTCGATATGGTTCGCGACCATGGTTCCAAGCTGGATCAGTGCCTGAGCGCGTTGATCGAAGATTTGGACGTTCGCGGCATGTTGGACGATGTGACGATCGTGGTTTGGGGCGAGTTCGGTCGCACACCAAAAATCAATGCCAATGCGGGTCGCGATCACTGGAATAAGGTTAGCGGAGCGTTCTTGGCCGGTGGCGGTATCCGCGGTGGCCAAGCGATCGGTGCGACGAACCGATTGGGCGAAGAGGCCGTCGAACGCCCCGTGCATATGCAGGAAATCGTCGCCACGTTGTACCACAACCTCGGTATCGATACCGCGGCTGTGACTCTGCCGGACCCGACCGGACGTCCACAATTCCTAGTTGACCACGCCCCGATTGCTGAATTGATATGAAACGATTTCATTCGCTCCAAAGCTGCCAAGGCGTCCTTTCACCGGTCGCCGCAGCAGTCGGTTTGATGCTTGCTGCATTTGTCGGACTACCGGTCACGACTTCAAACTCGGTCGTCGCGCAAGATGCTGCCGCAGTTGCGCCAGACACTCCGCCCGTTGTGTCTGACACTCCGCCCGTTGCGTCTGCTGAATCGAGTCCGATCGAACTGGTCGCCGGTTTGCGGATTGATAACGGCGATCAGTGTGCGGCCGCGTCGCTGAAGGGTGGCGATGCACGGTTGCAATTAATCGTCACGGCTCAAGCGGCCAACGGCGAAGTACGTGACGCCACCCGGCGTGTTCGTTATCAAGTGGAACCTGCTGGTCTGGTGGAGATCGATGAAACAGGGTTGGTAACTCCGCTCGCCGACGGTTCGGTCACAATCACTGCCACGCTTGTGCAAGAAGCCACAATCGCCAAAGACTTGCAAATACCGCTCGAATCGACCGCGACGACTCAAGTTACGGTAAGCGGCGTCGGGCAAGAACCGCTGATCCATTTCCAACGCCAAATCATTCCGGTCTTCACCAAACTCGGCTGCAACGGGGGCGGCTGTCACGGCAAGATTTCCGGTCAAAACGGATTTCGCCTTTCATTGCTCGGCTTTGAACCACAAGAAGACCACGAGTTTTTGGTTAAAGAATCACGAGGGCGACGGATTTCTCCCGCCGTCCCACATCGCAGTTTGTTGCTCACCAAGGGAACAAACGAAGTGCCGCACGGGGGTGGCCAAAGGCTCGATCCAGAGAGTTACGAATATCGTCTCCTCTGGCGCTGGGTTGCTCAAGGTGCACCGTACGGTGACGCAGCGGCGCCGAATGTCGCGTCGATCGAGATCTTTCCCGCATCGCGCCGTTTGGCTCAGGGCGAATCGCAGCAATTGTCAGTTGTCGCTCGGTACACCGACGGTTCGATCGAAGATGTGACGCCCGCTGCCGTGTTCGAATCGAACGATCCGGCGATGGCCGAAGTTACGCCCGGCGGCTGGGTTCAATTGCATAACTTGGTAGGCGACGTTGCGGTAATGGCCCGATTCCAAGGTCATGTTGCGGTGTTCAACGCCGATATCCCGACCGCGACCTCAACGTCCGCACCGTCGGAATTGGCGCTGCCCGAACCGCGAAACGTCGTCGATATTCATGTTCTTGATAAGTTGCGTTCGCTCGGCGTACCAGCGTCAGCGAATTGCGATGACGCAACGTTCTTGCGCCGCGTGACACTCGATATCGCTGGCCGATTGCCAACCATTGATGAAGTTCGCCAGTTCGCTGCGGACCAGTCGCCCAGCGAAGCGAAACGCGACGCGTTGATCCAGCGGTTGCTCGACAGCGAAGATTACGCCGATTATTTCGCGGGCAAATGGGGCGCGATCCTGCGAAATCGCCGCACCACGCCAGCGCTGCAGTTCACCAACTTGGCATTTCATCAATGGATTCGCCAAAGCTTGTACGACAACAAAGGTTATGACCAGTTTGTCGGCGAACTGCTAACCGCATCGGGATCTCCGGCGAACAACCCTGCAGTATCTTGGTTTGCCCAAGTTCCTGATTTGGAACAGCGAACCGAGGATGCCGCGCAGTTGTTCTTGGGCCAGCGAATCCAGTGTGCCCGTTGCCACCACCATCCGTATGAAAAGTGGAGCCAAGCGGATTACGCCCAAATGGCGGCGTTTTTCTCGTTGGTGTCGAAGAAGCCGGGCGATAGTGCTGCGGAATCGGAGTTTTATTCGCGACCGGGAATGCCAACATCACGACATCCCAAGACGGGCCAAGCGCTGCCGCCGGCTGGATTGGATGCACAGGCCGCTGCGGTGACCGCCGAAGACGACCCGCGTACTCACTTGGTCGATTGGATGGTCAATCCCGAGAACCCGTTCTTTGCCAAGGCACTGGTCAATCGTTATTGGAAACACTTCATGGGCCGCGGGTTGGTTGAGCCAGAGGATGACATCCGGATCACCAATCCGCCATCCAATCCGGCGCTGATGGACGCCATGGCACATGAGTTTGTTACGTCGGGTTACGATTTGAAGGAACTGGTGCGTTTGATTTGTCAATCGCGGGCGTATCAGTTCGACAGTGACGCCTTGTCCGAAAACATTGACGACCGTCGCAGCCATTCGCGTTACTATCCCAAGCGGCTGACAGCAGAAGTCTTGCTGGACGCTGTTGACCGGGTCACGCAAAGCCCGACGACGTTCGCTGCAATGCCTCCTAATACTCGCGCAGTGGCGTTACCCGACACAGGGTTTGGGTCTTATTTCCTGACCGTTTTTGGCCAACCGCAATCGACAACGGCTTGCGAATGCGAGCGATCCGGCGAAGCGAACTTGGCACAAAGCTTGCACCTTTTAAACTCCGAAGAAGTGCAAGGGAAACTTTCTGGCGATGCTGGGCGGGCGGCAAAACTGGCAGCCGCTGACGCTGGTCAGGACGAAGCCAAAGTTCGCGAGCTTTACGAATTAGCCTTCGCACGACAACCGACCGAAGCAGAACTCAATGCCGTATTAGAACACGTGAAGACTCAAGCGGACCGTCGGTTAGCGATGGAAGACGTTGTCTGGTCTTTGATCAATTCGAAAGAGTTTTTGTTCAATCACTAACTAGAATAGGGTTCCGCAAAGCACAAGTTCGTAATCCCGCCTGCATCCCTCCCACCCTATAACTGCCGAGTCGTTGTGCGATTCAAACGTGATTTTGCTACAGCAAACGTTTTTGGCTGCTTAACAATTGCCACCACCGTCTGCATCGTTTCGGTGGTCGCCGTTTCGCCCGAAATCGCGCTGGCTCAGTACCCCGTGATCGAACTGACCGCGATCGAGCCCAGTGCCGCTCAAGCCGGTTCGACTGTTGAAGTCAAAGTCACCAGCGGCAACCAGCTCGATGCGATCGACCGATTGCAATTTTCTGATCCGCGAATCGCCGCAGAAGTGTTGCGGGAACCCGTCGCGGCCGACGCCGCCGAAGGAACCGTCGGTGCGATCAAGTCCGGGCAATTCAAACTCAATGTTGCCGCTGATTTGCCACCGGGACGCTATGAAGTGCGTGCCGTAGGAGCGTATGGGATCAGCAATCCGCGCGTCTTTGTGGTTTCGCAACATCCTGTGGTCAAACCGGCGGCGGCCAGCCAATCAGCATCCGAACCGACAGTGATTGATGAACATCTAGCGACAACAGGTGGTGCTGTAGTGGTTCACCAATCGACTGCCGCTCGTGTCGATTATTTCCGCCTATCTGCAAACGCCAAACAACCGCTGCGGATCACGCTCGATGCACAGCGGATCGACTCTCGATTGATCGCACAATTACGCCTTTTTGATACCCAGGGCCGATTGCTGACGCTAGCCCGCGGTGCGGACGGATTCGACCCAAGTGTGACCATTCCGGCATCCGCGGATAGCCAGTTCACAATCGCGGTCAGCGACTTTCTGTTCCGTGGCGGCCCGAATTACTTTTATCAATTGCGAATCGAACCGATTGCTGACGCTGATCCCGCTTCCGTCAGCGGTTCGAGCGCCATGAAGATGATTTCGGCAACTGATTCGACGACACTGAGTGATTTCGACCGATTAGAACTTGCCGCGATCCACAAAGACGTTGTGTCAGCCTCACCCGAGTCAATCCAGTGGATAACCATTGCACCCGGGTCTGAACCGATCAAGTTGACGCCGCCATGCCTGGTCGCCAGCGATTTCCCCCAGCCGATTGTCGCTCGTCCCCGCGCCGGCCAGACCACAGATCACCACGCGTTTGAGTTCGATGCCGAGCAGGGAAAGCGATACACGATCGAAGTCGTTTCGCAGCGGCTTGGACAACCCGCGGATCCACGGATGTCGATTGTGCGACGCGAAGTCAAACCGGACATGACGGAAGTTTGGCATGCGGTCGCCAGTGAAGATGACCAACCGGTGGTCGGCGATGCGGCACTGAGAATCCGCAGCCGCGATCCGGTTGTCTCCTTTGTCGCCCCCGCAGCGGCGACCTATCGAATCAAAGTTTCAAACATCGACTCCGGCGGTTCATTGCCGATCAAGCCTGCATATCGATTATCGATTCGCGAACCGGTCGCCGATTTTTCGCTGCTTGCTGCAATCGCCTACCCGCACAACGATCCCGCTCAATCGCGTCCTTTCGGCTCGCAATTGATGCGAGGCGATGCGATACCGGTTCGTGTGCTGGCCAATCGTCGCGACGGTTTCGTCGCCCCGATCACGGTTTCGATCAATGGTTTACCCGAAGGTGTTTCGGCGCGGCCGGTGACGATCGCCGCGAACCAGTCCGAAGCGACGTTGATTGTCCAGGCGAGCGAAACGGCTGCCGCTTGGTCGGGCGCGATCGAAGTGGTTGGGCAATCGATTGGTGAAGGCGAGCCATTACGCGCTACCGCGATGCCGGCAACATTTGCTTGGGGCAGTGGCGACCAGCGTGATTTTATTCGTGGACGATTAGCGACCGACTTGATGATCGTTGTGACCGACAAACAGACGACTCCGATGTCGATCACGTTGATCGAAAAACCTGCCGACCCACCGGCTGACAAACCCGCCGAAGCCGCTCCGGCGGATGCGGCCGCAACACCAGCAGCGCCGCCGCCCGAAACGGCTCCAGCGACCGAATTGACGCTCTCGTCCAAACCCGGCACAAACATTTCGCTGGCCGTAAAAGTCGCTCGCCGCGAAGGCGCAGCGACCGCGATTACGCTGCGACCACGCAATTTGCCGCCCGGTGTGACTGCCGCCGACTTGGCGATCGCCGCCGATAAAAGCGATGGGGTAATCGAATTGAAAATCGCGGCCGACGCGAAACCTGGACTTTATTCGCTCTGGTTCTTGGGCGAGACGAAAGTCAAGTTCAAGCCGATCACGCAAACGGACGCTCGCGACCTGACTGTTTTTGTTCCTTCCACTTCGGCCAACCTCGAATTGACCGCAACGCCATGATTCATCGAAATCGCAACTTCAATCGTCTCGGCCTTTGCAACCGACAGACGCTCCGAGCGCTGATCGGCGCAACCTGTTTGTTCGTCGCTGGCCAATCTGCATCTGCGATCGACTTGCCGATTGCGGTGGAAAAACCACAGCGGACCGAGCCGGTTGATTTTCATAAAGAGGTGATGCCGCTGCTGCGAAAAAGCTGTGTCGCTTGCCACCAGGCCAAACTGGCCGAAGGCGGACTGATTCTTGAATCGCTGGCCGAGATGGTCAAAGGTGGCGACAGCGGCGCGGCGGTTGTCGCAGGCAAAGTCGCCGAAAGCTTGTTGATCACGCGAGCGACTGGTGAAGAGGAACCGCTGATGCCGCCCGAAGGCAATTCTGCTGGCGCTAAACCGCTGACGCCCACCGAATTAGGCCTATTGGCGCTCTGGATCGAACAAGGAGCGATTGTTGGCGAATCGATGGCCAGCGACGCTCCGAAATGGCAGCCGATTCCGCAATCCTTCCGCCCGATTTACGCCGTTGACATTTCGCCCGATGGCCAGTTCGCAGCAGCCGGTCGTGGCAATGCAGTGGCGATCTATGACCTGCGTACAAATCAAGAAATCGGTAAGTTGGTAGACAGCAGTCTGCCGGAAACGGCGGGCCCAGACGCAGCGGATATCGATCTGGTGCAGTCGATCGCCTTTTCGTCCGACGGCCAAACGGTCGCAACCGGCGGCTATCGATCGGTCAAACTTTGGACCAAGCATTACCCGGTTATCGACCCAGCCACGGCCGAACCGGCAATCGTTGCGTGGACGGCCGCGTCGGCGCCTGCTGCCGTCTCGGCCGATCGGTCTGTGCTTGCGATCTCACGGTCTGACCAGTCGATTCACGTTTCTCGCGCCGGTGCTACTGAAGTTGCGGTTCGTTTGGCGGCGCACACGCAACCGATCGTCGGCCTTGCGGTGGCCGTCACTGGCGACGGAAAAGTCGCGGGTAACGATTTGGCAATCGCCGGACGTTTGCTCAGCGTCGATGCCGGTGGGCGAGTGATCCTTTGGGACACGGCCACCGGAGCGATCGTTGCCGAGTCCAAAACCTCGAAAACAACCATCGCAACCGCCACAGACTCCGATCTGAAGCAAGTCGTGTTGCTCGAACCGCTCGGCAACTTAAACGTTTTGCGTTTGGTGGAAGGCGAGGCAACAAAGTGGGAACCGATCGCCATCGAACCGATCACAGCGATTACCGATGCCAACGCGATCGCATGGGCGGGTGGTGAAGCGAAGTCGTTGCTGATCGCGACCGAAACGGGTGGGCTGAAGCAGGTCGATATCGCAGGCGCGAAACTGGTTCGTTCGCTCGATCACGGCGGAGCGGTTGTCGCGGTCGCTGTCGATCCGACAGCACAGCGCATCGTTTCGGCGGGACGCGATGGTGTGATGAAGGTTTGGGACGCTGCCAAAGGCGAATTGAAACTGACGTTGCGGGGCGATCCTGCAAGAGCGCGGATGTCGGATCAGATGGTGGGCAACGTGAAACGCCAGGAAGCAAAGCTTGCGCGTTTAACGGCGCATGCTGGCGAATTGGCAAAACGGCTTGAAGGCGAGCAGGCGGCCGTGAAGACGGCAACCGAGTCACGCGACAAGGCTGTCGAAACTTCCAAAGCGGAGACGACCAAGGCGACCGACGCAGAGAAGGCACTCGCGGCCGCCGAGGCGACGATCAAGGCAGCCGAAGCACGTGTGCCGGAGCTGGAAGCGAAGATCGTAGAACTGAACAAGAAGAAAGAGGCGACCGTGAAGGCTAAAGCCGACGCGGAAAAAATGGCTGCGGAAAAGGCAGCCGCCGAAAAGGCAATGGCGGAAAAAATGGCTTCCGATAAAGCTGCTGCGGAAAAAGCTGCTGCCGAGAAAGCTGCTGCCGAAAAAGCTGCTGCGGACGCTCCCGCTGCCGAACAGCCTGCTGCTGAAGCGACTCAAAGCGACGCACCCGCTGAACCAGCGAAACCAGCAGACGCACCGGCTGCACCCGAAGCGGCGCCGCCGGCCGAGGCAAAACCCGAAGCAAAGCCGGAACCGACGCCCGATTTTGACGCAATGATCAAAGCGGTCGATGCTGAAATCGCTGCGGCAATCGCCGAAATCGCTGCGAAGAAGGAAGAGATCGCCAAGACCAACGGCGGACTCGAAGCGATGAAGAAGGCCGTAATGACCACCAAGGAGGCGAAGGACAAGGCCGACGCGGAAGTCAAGAAACTGCAACAATCGCTCGACGCGAACATCGAGGCCAAGAACCGACTCGATCAATTGATTGCCGCTCATGCCGTCTTGTCAGCGGATGAAAAGCGTCATTCCGAGTCGTTGACGAAAATCCAGCAACGTTTCACTGCTGATTATGCCGAGAACGCTGCCGCTGCAGTCACCATGGCTTTTTCTGCCGATGGGAAAAAGTTCGCTTCCCTGCATCGCGACGGGTCGTTACGAGTCTACTTTGGCGACGAAACGACGGCGTCCATCGTGCTGGACAATCATTCGCTGAGTAGCCTAGGGTTGTCGGTTCCTCAATTGATGTTCGCCGGTGACCACACACTCGTTTCGCTTGCAGCCAATGAAACGGCAACGGCTTGGGATTTGCGTCCGATTTGGAAATTGGAACGAACGATTGGTACCCCAGACGATTCGCCTATTTCTGATCGTGTCACTGCGATCGACTTTGACCCGAGCGGAACGACGATCGCAATCGGCAGTGGCCCAGCCAGCCGAGCGGGACAAGTGCAATTGTTTTCAACGGTCGATGGAAGCTTGGTCCGCGATTTTGGCGACCTGCACAGCGACACCGTCCTGAGCGTTCGGTTTTCTCCCGATGGCCAAATGATCGCTTCGTCGGCTGCGGACAAGATCATTCGCTTGATCGACCTAGCCGAAAATCGCGTCGTCCGGTCGCTCGAAGGTCACACGCATCACGTCATGGCCGTAGCATGGAACGACGATTCCGTGACACTCGCATCTGCTGGTGCAGATCAATCGATCAAGGTTTGGGACACCGAAGCGGGAACCCAGACACGAACGATTGCCGGAATTTCGAAAGAAGCGACCGCGATTCGATTCGTCAATACAACGACACAGATTCTCTCTGCTGCAGCCGACGGGAACGTCCGTTTGCACAATTCGGCCGATGGAAAAGCGGTTCGATCTTATGCCGCGGCGGGCGATTTCCTGTTCTGCGTCGCGGTCACACCCGACGGCAAAAAAGTGCTCTCTGGTGGCCAAGACGGAGTGCTGCGTAGCTGGACCGTTGATGACGGTAAGCTGATCGCCGAAATCAAGCCTTAACGACTGCGGCGGTGCTCGATTTGCAGGTGTCAATTCGCTTGCATGCCGAACACAAACCTGGCAAACCTGCGGCCACAGCATTTGCGTGGGTGTCTAATGAACACCTGGCAGCGGTGTTATCGATCAACTGGAAGCCGCAGTCACTCGAGTCTCGAGGGTTGATGTCGTAGAAAGCGTTCGCAGTTACCGGACCACCGGTGCGGCGAGAATGCCGCACGCTCCTCAGGCCAGTCAACTGGCTCTTTCGGCTCGATTGCATGCCGTTGATGGCTGGAACCAAGCAATCGTCCCGACGACTGTAGACCCCGGGTCTCGCTCGACGCGCGGTGCTCGTTTTCACTTACCCGGGGCTACAACGTTTCGCCAGCTTC
>DNWZ01000212.1 GCA_003506095.1 Planctomycetaceae bacterium
CCCGTTTTTCCCCAGCCGCAAAAGGCCACCGAGTCGATGAGTGAATTGCATCACGAGTGTGGAGTCGCTGCCATCTACCACCTTTCGGGTCGCGGACGCAGCCCGATTTGCCCTGCTGATGGGCCGCGCGAGATATCTCGGCTATTGCCGCGAATGTTGCTGGACATCCAAAATCGTGGCCAACTGGCCGCTGGCATGACGACCTTCAACGCCGATCGGCCGCGTTTGCTGAAGACGCGCCGCGACGTCGGCACCGTCACCGAAGTCTTTCGGCTCAACCACCGCGCCAAGTGCGAAGCGATCCAGCGACAATTGGTCGGAAACGCAGCGATCGGACACGTCCGTTACGCTACCTGTGGCAAAGACGACCGCAATTACGCCCAACCTTTCGAACGCCAACACATCCACAAACGCAAGTGGTTTAGCTTCTGTTTCAACGGCCAATTGGCCAACTACAGCGTGTTGAAGGAACAATTGCTGACTGACGGCGACCACCACTTGTCGCTGGACACCGACACCGAAATCATCCTGCATGAAATTGGCCGCATCCTCAGCCAATCGCGCGAGCGGCTGGATTGGTTGGAGATTATCCGCAAGGCGACCAGCCGGTTTGACGGTGCCTACAGCCTGGCGCTGCTGACGGCCGAAGGCGAAATGGTCGTTGCCCGCGATCCGCTGGGTATTAAACCGATGTGCTATGTCCACGAAGGGCCGGTTTTCGCTGCGGCCAGCGAAAGTGTGGCCTTGCTGAACCTCGGCTTCGAGACAGAGCAGATCCAATCATTGCCACCGGGGCACGCTATCTTAATCGACCCCGAAAACGGCTTCCGCATGGAACGGTTCGCCGAGCCACAATCGCCAGCGCATTGCTTCTTTGAATGGATCTACTTCGCCAACGTCGCCAGCACGCTGGACGATCGCAGCGTTTACCTAAGCCGAACGCGATTGGGCGAAGAACTTGCCCGAGCCGAACGCGCTGATACGCGGTTTAATTTTGATCGATCCGACACAATCGTGGTCCCGGTTCCTGATACCAGCAAAGCCGCAGCCGATTCGATGGCGTTCGAGCTGGGCATCCCCAGCCGTGAAGGGCTGATTCGCAATCGATACGCGGGGCGGACATTCATCGAAGCCGGTCGAGCTCGCAAGGCCAAGGCGGAAAGCAAGTACACCCCGCTGCGCGAAGTGTTGGAAGGCAAACGCGTGATCTTGGTCGAAGATTCGATCGTCCGCAGCACGACGATGGGCGTTCTGCTGGACCGGATTCGCGAAGTCGGAAGGGCCAAGGAAATTCACGTTCGAGTCGCCTGCCCACCGATCATTGCACCCTGTTTTTATGGGATCGACATGAGCACGATCGACCAGTTGATCGCGCCAAAATACTTTCCTGATGGCGTGCTGACCGATGCCGCCCAACAACGCTTGGCCGATGACCTTGGTGCTGACTCTTTGCGATACTTGCCGGTCGAAGCACTTTCGCGAGCGATCGATCTGCCGCGATCGAGTCTTTGCCAAGCGTGCGTAACAGGCCAGTATCCGACCAAGTGTGGCCAAACCTTGTATCAGATCGCTCTGGACAATCGCGGTGGCGATGGCGACAGCAAGCGGACATACGAACAACTTGCTGCCGCGATGGCAGGGTCGGTGTGAAACAAATGGGTGGGAAATAAGACTTTTTCCGCCCGTTAGCGAGCAGCCTGGCTTTGCAACATCTGCAACAATTCGCTGCTCGGTCGCGTCAACGTCATCACTCGCGGTGCGCCGTCGGGCTTCTTGCGGTCGCGAATGATGATGATCACTTCCGAATCGTCGACCGATGCGGCGTCGATCGTCATCGGCGTTTGCGACGTCGCAAAGCCACCAACGGACGGTTCGGGCTCAACGGCAGCGGATGGATTCAAGCTAGCCAATCTCTGCGGCGGAGTGGTCCCAAACGACCTGTCGTTTTGTCCGGCTGTCGCGACCATCGCTGCCGGACCGCCTTGATATAGTCGTCCCAGTTGAAGACGATCGAGTTGCCAGTGGATCGCACCCGGACCGGCGTAAATACCGATGTCACCTTTAAAGTCCGCAGCATTGCAGACACCAACCAGGTAACCGTCCTGGCTGAACAACCCACCACCGCTGCGTCCGTCGATCGGTGCACCAGCAATTTCCAGGTTCGATGCGTTTTTGTGTTGATTGAACTTATTGACGCCCGTCACTCGCGTGTCTCGGCGCGAAGGATCGTCGCCCCGGTCGCAACCGAAGCTGAACGCGGGGCTGCCGACTTGCGGCACCATCCCAGCTCGCACGACCGGAACGGGCTGAATCGGAAAACCCGGACGAATCGCAACCAAAGCGATGTCGCGATCTTCGGAATCGTAATCGATCAACTGGCCAGGAACTGTCTCACTGCGACCGCCGACAAACAGGTCGACTTCGATACGTCCTTTGCCTTGTGTATCGCGAAACAGGTGTCCGCAGGTCAGCACCAGAGCTTCTTCGCCGTGCGTGTCGATCACGGTTCCGGTACCAACGCCGTGACCCGTTCCGTCGTAAACTCTCAACCGCACCGTTGCCGCCTGGGCCCGTTCAACCGCATCAGCAACTTGTACGCTCGGCATCGGTTCAGAAAGTGGCATCGCACCGCTGTTGGATGCCAGCGTCTGCGATCCAGGCGAATGATCGTCTTGGGGCAGTGCGATCGGCGGAGGCACTAGCGCCGTCGGCAGCGGAGCCAAACGAGTCTGTGGAACCTGATCTTGAGACGTTGCGGCGGTCTGAACCAGCGGCCCGGTCGGGCTGATCGCCAACGCGTTTTCGAGTTGGTCGTAGGTTTGCGCGCCCACCAGGCGAGTCAGCTCTTTACCGCCCGAGACGACCAAAAATGTGGGTGTCTGCCGAATACCATAACGACGTGCTAGATCGGGCTCGCTATCCACATCGACCGATCGGACCGCGACACCGCCAGCGGCCAATCGCGCGACCACCGGTTGCATCGCACGACACGGCGGGCACTGTCGGGACGAAAACTCGATCAAGACCGAGTCACCGCCGTGCGATTGCTGTGTTGTCAACGCGGTGAAAGCGATGGCAACGCCGAAAAACAACGATGAAATAGATTTTCCCACGTTCGTCCCTCCCTGGACGTCGGGTTACGGTCGACAAGCCTGCCGAGCGTATGAAGGCTTTTGAAAGGCAATAGTCGACAATCCCCGTCGACCACCACCGACCTTCATCACAACAGGTCGCATCGCATCCCATGCAAGACGCCTGTTTTCGGCATTTCCTCTGGCGATTCCGATCGTGCGAAAAACTCGCCCGGCACGACAACCCCAAAACTTANNCCGCCACAACGCAATGCCAACGAATGCTGCTTTCGCATCCTTGGATGCGAAGAAAGAAAGTGGCATGGGCTTTGAAAAATCTCAAATTAAGGCAACTGAATTGTCGAAAGCTCGAGTTCCTTGTCAGCATTCTCGCGGAGGATAACCCCGAACTGCTCATTCAATTTGGCGAGCTGGACAACACCGCTGAGCGACTCAATCTTTTCGAACGGCAAGCCCGCTGTCCCGCCTCCATCAACCTTCTGAGTGACTTCGGTTTGTTCAGCGATATCTGCCGCCTTCATTTTCATGACGCCGCGGGCCGTGTTCGTGATCATCAGATACGACACACCGTCTTTTTCGTAAACGATCATATCCAGCGGACGATTCATATTGCCCAATTCGGCAACCGTTGTTCCACGAACTTTGCTGCCGCTTTGCAGATCGTCAAGCGAAAATCGCACGAGGGGCGTGCATGTGTAACCGGCCAACAGACTCGGTTTGCCGTCGATATTCAAAGGAATGAACGCCCGAATGGCTGCCGTGTCTTCATTCCGGCCGTGAGCGGCATGAAAGATTT
>DNWZ01000398.1 GCA_003506095.1 Planctomycetaceae bacterium
AATCGCTACCTTTCCTAAAAACTCATCAACGCCTTTCGATCGGGCACCCGCCATTGAGACCCCGACTTCTTCCATGACTTGAATCGTTAGCGGGTGAACTTCGCTCGGGGAAAGGCCTGCACTATAAGTGGAAACCGAACCCTGACTGAGATGTCGAGTCCAAGCCTCGGCCATCTGGCTGCGGGCAGAATTTCGAGTGCAAAGAAACAGAACGTTTGACTTCATGTTTCGTGCTCTAAACGAGTGACATCATGTAAAGCATTTCGCTACAGATCTGGGCCGAGCGCTCGTCATATCGCTGAGCTTCAAATTCTGTGTCGTCAGCTACCTTCGGGTCTTCGTACCGAATCGGCATGCGAAGATCGCAGCCCATCACTAGCGGACAGGCGTCGTCGGCTTGTGAACATGTCATCACCGCACAGTATCCTTTGCTCGGATTAGGCGGATCGCCATAGGCTTTCGAGAAACAAACCTGCGGAGTGGCCGAGTCGGACGTATAGACGCTATATCGAGGATTAGTCGATGAAGGATCGTCGGCAACGATCTTCAGTCCGCATCGTTGCATGGCTGCGACTGCCCGAGGGTTGAAAGCCGTTGCTTCAGTGCCACCTGAAAATGTCTCGACGCCAACTAATCCGTAGTATTCAGCCGCAACCTGTGCCCAGATCTGCGAGAGATGGCTACGTCGTGAATTGTGTGTGCAGATGAACGTTAGCTTAGCCTGCTCCGATTTCGCCAAACGTTCTCGAACGTACTCGGAAACCTGTGCCAACTCCGCCTTTCGATCGCCGGGTATAGCTTCAAACTCCGTTGCTCGTTCATCCAAGTATCGGAGCAGTTCGGGGTAAAGTGAACTGGCTGATGGCGAAGGTTGCTTTACGGTCATCGTTGAACTTTCTTCTGGCTTGATGCGAGGTAGCCGTCTAATTCCTTTGAGCAAGGAATCGCAGTGGTCAGCTACCGAAAGCATCCGTTTTTAGCATCTTGACGATCGTTGGGGAAGGCGGTACGCTTGCACGCTGACGCAAATATGCATTAAAAAGAGAGCTGGCCATGAAACCACAGGAAGCATCTCAGTGTTGCGGGCCGATCGATGATTTGCTCGACGCTGAACTTTTCAAGGCGCTGGGAGAACCAACGCGGTTGAAGCTGCTTTCATGCCTAGCTAAATGTGGTCGCGCCTGTTCGGTCACCGAATTGACTGAATGCTGCGCAGTCGACTTCTCAGTGGTCTCACGGCACTTGGGAGTACTTGAGAAAGCTGGCGTTCTCACCGCGACGAAACAAGGGCGAACGGTCTTCTATGAAGTTCGCTACAAGCACCTGACAGACGCTTTTCGCGCATTGGCAAAGGCGGTCGAAGGATGTCGTCCCAAGCGTGGTGCCGCTAAAGCATCGCTTTAGCCCTTCGCCCATGCCTACATCTCGCCGCGCGGGGTCAAACCGCTCGCACGTAAACCAATCAGAAAGACAATCGAAATGGACAAAGCTGAAAAATCAGCAATCAGCTTCTTTGAAAAGAATCTCACTTATTGGGTCGCCCTGTGCATGGTAATCGGGGTGCTCATTGGCAAATTCATACCAGCCATCCCTAAGCTCTTGGCCAAGTTCGAGTACGCCAACGTTTCGATTCCAATTGCGGTTTTGATCTGGCTGATGATCTATCCGATGATGATGAAGGTCGATTTCGCAAGCGTGAAGAACGTGGGCAAGAATCCGAAAGGGCTTTTCGTGACCTGGATCGTGAATTGGCTCATCAAGCCCTTCACGATGTTTGGCATCGCTGCCTTCTTTTTCTATGTGGTCTTCAAGCCGTGGATTTCTCCAGAGCTGGCAAAGGATTATCTGGCCGGCGCGGTTCTGCTTGGAGCTGCTCCGTGCACGGCGATGGTTTTCGTTTGGAGCCACCTCACTCGCGGCAATGCGGCCTATACCGTCGTTCAAGTGGCAACCAATGATTTGATCATCTTGATTGCCTTTACGCCCATCGTGGCGTTTCTACTTGGCATTGGTGGGATCACCATTCCATGGATGACGTTGATCGTCTCGGTGGTCCTGTTCGTGGTTGTACCACTGGTCGGTGGAGTGCTCACACGAAACCTGGTAATCCGCTCCAAGGGCGAAGAGTATTTTCAAAAAGCCTTCATCCCGAAGTTCAACAACATTACGATCGCGGGCCTGTTGCTCACGCTGGTTCTGATTTTTTCATTCCAGGGCGAAGTGATCATTAACAATCCGCTGCACATCGTGCTTATCGCCGTCCCGCTGATCATCCAAACGGTGCTGGTCTTCTTCCTGGCCTATGGAGCCTGCTACCGACTGCACTGTCGTCACGATATCGCGGCTCCTGCTGGAATGATCGGTGCTTCCAACTTCTTTGAGCTTTCCGTTGCCGTCGCCATCACGCTCTTCGGTGCTTCGTCGCCAGTCGTATTGGCGACGATTGTGGGGGTGCTGGTGGAAGTCCCAGTGATGCTCGCTCTGGTCGCCTACGCGAACAGAACCAGCGGATCGTTCTCGAAGTTTGAAAACAGTCGTCAGGGCTAAGGAAGTATGGGGACAAGCGTCACTCGTGGT
Organism: Planctomycetaceae bacterium; assembly: GCA_003506095.1. GTDB lineage: Bacteria > Planctomycetota > Planctomycetia > Pirellulales > Pirellulaceae > UBA6163. The sequence goes on from DNWZ01000398.1 coordinate 2,578, forward strand.
TCGCAATTGTCTCCAGAGCGGTTCTTGCCATGCAAAGTTGGTAGCAGTGCGTAAACTCCTCGCAAGCTCGGCAATCGTCCCACTCAGCGAGATCGGTGTCGAGAACGCGTGAGCGAACCATCATTCCAACTGGACCAACTTCGCTGAACTTGAACGCCTTTCCGTCAACGTGATGACGCTGACCGTGGGGAAACATGGTGCCATAGCAATGTTTGTGGGGTGTTTCGGACATGGAAGTCCCTCCTTTGAAAAGACCTGGGTTAATGACTTAACTCCGCCGTTGTGACTTGAATGACACCGTCTTCCATTTCGTAGATGGTGTCGAATACATCCAGTGTTCGATGATCGTGAGTGACGACGATGACTCCCGCTCCGTGTTGCCTAGCGACGTCGCGGAACAGTTCCATCACTTGGCGGCCACGAAAGCTATCGAGTGCAGCGGTTGGTTCGTCGGCGAGCAGGACGCTGGGATGGTTGGCTAGTGCTCTGGCAACGGCGACGCGTTGTTGCTGGCCACCGGA
>DNWZ01000535.1 GCA_003506095.1 Planctomycetaceae bacterium
GAAATACGGCCCCATCCCGACTGAACGCGATGTGCAATCGCATCTCGACGCAATATCCCGGCACAGAAGCCGCCCGCTTGGCGTCGCAATTCACTAACGGACCACCGCAGTAGCGTTTTACACAGCTGCAGTCTTTAAAAGGCGACGGAGGTAGTTTTCGGACTTCAAAAACTACCCGCGTCACTCTTCATTTCCACAGTAACTGCAAAGCACTACTTCTTCTTTGCGGTCACAGCCTTACTCGCAGCAGCTTTGCTTGCCGTTGCCTTCGCTGCCGGTGCCTTTACCGCAGTTGCCTTCGCTGCCGGTGCTTTCACAGCCGGAGCCTTTACCGCAATTGCCTTCGCTGCGGGCGTCTTAACCTTCGCAGCCGGAGCCTTGCTTGGTGCCGACTTCGCAGGTGCAGCAGCGACGCTCTTACCTGGTTTTACGGCCTTCGGGCTGCTGACGGTTTTAGTCGCCTTGGGTGCAGCGGTCTTGCCAGTTGTTGCGTTTTTAGCCATCACTCATTCCTTGTTGTAGCGAAAACATTCGTAAGAATTTTTCTTACGAGGCGACCTCTTATCAAATCATTATTCTGTACAGAAAGCCCAGTTTCAGTTTGATCGCAAAAAAATGCAAAATAGTCTACCAGCGTCTCTTGTGAATCGCAAAGAGTCTGCCCAAGCCACGACGTTTCCAACGCTGGAAAACTTAAAGCACCGCGAATCAACCGCCTTGCCCCATCGCTTCGGCAGCGCTAAGGATCAGTTCGTTGAAGGTTTGTGGAGTAAATGTTTCCAGCGCCGCAACGCGTCGCAACCGAGCGGTGAACTTGAACGATCGGCCTTGAGGAATCGAAACCATTGCGAATGCGGTCGCCGACGGAATACCAAGCGTGAATTGCGATCCGTCCACGTGCAAGACTCGTTCTTCGACCATTTCAGGCGGCAGGAAATTAAATGTGTTTTCTGCAAGCGTAAAACCATTTCCGCTGCGGGCTAGCAGCCACGCAGTGGTTCCCAGTTGACCGTCCGCAGCGGACGTCCATATGAAGAATCGGACTACCATCCGTTCGTTGCGACCATTGAACCGAACGATCGCCGGGGCATCAATCACCACGCACTGATCATTTTTAGCCATCACATTGATGTCTTGAAGTGCTCTTTCGTTTCCCGACAAAACACTGCGCCCGATCAAATTAAGACTTAAGCCCAGATCTCGCGCGGTTTCTGAATTGACGACGATATCCCGACCTTCAACCTTACTTGAAAACCCGACCGCTACCGTATCGAGCTTGAAGCCGTTATCTGTCTTCTTAACGTTAGCCATGTAAACCAGGTTAAAAAGATCGCCATAAAATCGTGTGGTGTCGTTGACCACGTCGGTATCTCCTGCTTCTAACTTACCTTTGATGAACAGGATCAAATCACTCAGCCCACGGGTCGATGGATCAAACACAACCGTCCCCGGCGGAATACGGTCAATCCGTGTGGGCTCAATCTGTTTGCTCGCGGCATTCTCGACACCGTAGGCGGCCGAAAAAAAGATGGTCGCAATCACCAATCCAAAGGACATGCTTGCGATGGCTGGGCGCGATCGACGCAGTTCACAAAACCAAGCCGAACCGATTGCGGATTTTGACAACAGCGCGGTGGGAATCATCTTCACGCGTTCCTTTCGTCATCGATCTGGTTGCGAACGAAATTCCGGCGGAACCAACCGCCGAAGACCGGCGGATTATTCGTCTAAAAGCCCCTAAAGTCAATCGACGCGAACTCGGCCGATCGATTATACGCGGTAAGTCGCAAACGCCGTCTGTACGCCTGGACAAACCTGGGCGACTAAGACCAATTGTCCAGCTTTGAAAGTGCCAGTAGCAATGCCTTCGCTAAGCGCCAGGGCAAACGAAGATGAACTCGGGTTCCCTTGATCGTCCGATCCCAAATCGATCAACTTCGACGGTGATATTGACATCCGATCACCGTATTGGGAAATCCACTGCCACGAATACTGACTGGTCAGCACCCAATCAAAATCATCGACGCCCAATCCATGCCGGGCCAGAAACTCACCAGACGCTTCGACCAAACAGTCTTGCATCACCGACATCAATTCGATTTGATCGTCGATCGTCAAATAGATCCGATGGCCACCTTCGTGCCACCCGGCATGGACTTCGCGCAGATGCGCGAAATCGACAAAGTCACGGAATCCAAAAGTCACGAATCCCGATTCCGAGGTCGATTCTCGCAACGTCACCGCTGATGCGACCGGACGAATGCCCATCAGTTGGTCAGGGTTGCGACGAATGTTGTTTTCAACTTCCGAAGCGGCAACCATCACTCGTGTGGCACGCTCTGAACGTGTCATCTCGGTCGCCAAGTAAACCGCTTTCAGGAATCCGACTTCACCGTTGAGCAAATCAAACGCAAATGTGCTCTGTTCGCACTCCGGTTCACGATCGTCGTTCATTTTTAATTCGCCAGCGGCCAGAGCCGCGATGGCCGGTTCCATTAAGAACTCACTTCGATAGGTACAAGCGGCAATGAATAGGTCGACTTCCTTGCGATCGTACGCCGAACTTTGCAAACATTCCTCCGCAGCCTTGGCGATCAGCAAGATCGAATCCGGCTCGTCATCGCCGGGATGCGTAACCAATCCGATCGACTCGATTGCCAACTGAGTCGGGAAGACTTGTGAATCGTCATAATCTTCAAACCGTGGATTCGATTGCCGCGACTTCATTCGCGATGCGAGGTCATCGATTTGATAGAGCGCCGTGCCGGTGGTTTGGCCGGAACCTGAAATGCAGAACACAACCGACTCGTTATCGTTAATTCGGCCGTCTTGGATCGCATCATGCAGCGCCAGAAAGTGAGCATTGCTGGCCGTGTTGCCGCGGTGTGCTAAATTGTTAATCAATCGATCGCTGTAATCATAATTCAACAACCCACGCATTTCTCGCAATCCTGCCTTCATCGTAAGTGTTGAAGTTTGATGCGGAACTATATGCTGGATGTTATCTTTGTCCCACTGATTTCGAGCGAGCACATGGCGTGCGTGTTTGGCGGCATGTGGAATCACCGCTTCGGTCACTTTGATCGAATCGGTAATCATCGAAGCGCCGCCATGACCTTTGTCGGTTGGCTTGGCGACGCAGAATCGGCTGAACTTGCTGAGCGTATAAAGCTCGAGATCAACAAACCCTGGACCATCCTGCTTGCCACGCGAAAGCATCACCGCGACACCGGCATCGCCGAGCGTCAGGCTGGCGAGTTGGCTATCGAGAAAGTCGACTATTTCCTTTTGCGCCGTATCGACCAAATGGGTGATGTATTCGCCACTGACCACAATCGCATGCCCGATTTCACCTGTGCGAATCAAGGCATCGGCGATGTAGACTCCGGTCCACATCCCCGCACAGGCATTGGAAACATCGATTGCAACGGTTTGCGAACCAAGGCCTAAACGGCGTTTCAGTCGGCAGGCCGTCGGCGGTTCGAAGTAGACTTTGTTGGCGGCATCCCATCGCGAAATATTGGTCGCGATTAACATGCCGATATCACCGGGGGCGACACCGGATCGGGCCATGCAGTCTCGCACCGCGTGTTCGGCCAAGTCGATCGCAAACTCCGATTCGCCGGCGCGGCGTCGCGTTACGATGCCCGTTAAACGTTGCAACGGAACATTCAACGCCCGCTGGCAACCACTAAGGATTTCGTCGGTTCCGACTTCGCGAGATGGCAAATGCGCACCGATACTCTCGATGCGCGTCTTATAAGGAAATGTCATGTGTAGATCGCACGGGATGAACTGGATTGACTTTTAGAATCACCACCGGAAACAGCCAAGTCCATCAATTCCGACAATTCTCGGATGGTGGTGTATTGAAACATCAATTGCGGCGAAAGCTCGATGTGTGGGTCTTTGGCAACGACACCAAGTTCACCTAGCCGCGACAAAATTCGCAAGCTTTGCAATGAACCACCACCGATATCCAGAAAGTCGTCGTCGATGCCGACTGACTTGAGTTCCAAGACTTCACACCACGATTGTGCCATCAATTCTTGCAATCGACTTTGTGGTGGAACATGGCCAGTGGTGATGAGTCGACGTGGCGGAATGGGTAATTGATCTAAGTCAACTTTGCCCGACGGCTTCAGCGGCCAAGCGTCGACAACCATCCATCGCTCGGGAATCATGTAAATCGGCAAACGGGAACGCAACTGGCGAGTGATCGAGTCAGTCGTTTCATGCGATCTGTCGTCTAAAATCACATAAGCGACCAAAAACGGATCGGCTTCGTCATTGCACAACCGCACGAGCGCCTGGTCAACGCCGGGGATGCTCGATATCGCATGTTCAATTTCGCCGGGTTCGATTCGGAATCCGCGAACTTTTATTTGACGATCAATACGCCCGAGAAATTCGATTTCGCGATTCTCATTCCATCTCGCTAAGTCTCCGGTTCGATAGAGTTTCGCATTGTTATCATCGGCAAACGGATCGCTAGTGAATCGAGCCGAATCACCCTCTTTGGCGACGACATAGCCATCGGCTAACATGGGGCCGCCAAGGCATAGTTCGCCCGCAACGCCTCGCGGACAGAGGCTGCCGGAACGATCTAAAATGTAAGCGATTGAGCCTGGTTTCGGCCGGCCGATCGGAATGCTTCCCCTGGCATCGTGCGACTGAATTGTCACATCATGAGTCGTCGCGGTAATGACCGCTTCAGTTGGCCCATAAGCATTGATGGTGCGAATACCTTTAGCCAACCACTGATCCAAATGCTGCGACGGAAAAACGTCGCCGCCGACAATCATTAGTCTTAAACTGGTAACGTCATCCACCGACCGAATCGCTTCGGCCATAAAGCTGGGCGGCAGGTTAGCGACCGTGATTTGATCCTCTTTGACCCGACGCCAAAATCCACTGGCCGAATACATCGAATCACCACGCATTACCACCGAACCACCGACCGACCATGGCGTTAGAAACTGTTCCAACGAAGGATCAAATGTCAGGTCGCAAAACTGAAGGACCCGATCGTTCGATTGCATCTCATATACTTTCGCAACCGACGCAACGTGCGCTGCAATCGCGGCGTGGCTGACCACAACGCCCTTGGGCGTTCCGGTCGAGCCTGACGT
>DNWZ01000434.1:0-11047 GCA_003506095.1 Planctomycetaceae bacterium
ACACTCCGTGTGCCGTAACCCCCACGCCGTGACCTGCACCCGACTTCCTTAGGAATCAATCACTTGCACTCGCCCCTGGACTTCTTCGATCGCCTAGACGCACACTGGAAAAGCCGCAACGCCGATGACATTCGCGTGATTCTGAAGTCAGCCGAATTGCAAGGCGAGTCGCCGCGAGATCGGATCGATCTTTGCGCAGCCGACATCGAATGGCGATGGCGAACACGGACCGGCCCACTTGGAACCGAGCCCCTTAAAGCGGCTCGCATAACCGCTGTCCCGAGAGCGAAAGATTACCAATCGCTGCTCGGCCCATTGTGGGACCTGCCAGAGTGCCGCAAACGCCTGCTAGAATCCGAATGGCTCGCACGCAGCCAATTGGGCGACCGTCCCGACGTGGACGACTTTGCCCGCCAAATTCCAGAGAATGAAACGTGGTCAGATGAATTGGCGGATTTGCTCAATACCGTCGCACCCTTGCTGATCACGTTCCATGAAGGCCACACGACTGAGCTTTCCTGCCCCGCGCCGTCACGGTTCGTCATCGGCCGAGGCAATCGCGACGAACCCGACGCACCTGCATGGAACGCCAAAGAGCGTCGAGCGATCGTGGCAAACACCGATTACCGACGATTGTCGCGAACACAATTGAGTGTTCGAAGAGTTCGATTAGAAGAAATCGAATTGAAAAACATTTCCAAAAGCGCACCGACAGAACTGTCGTTTACATCCATCCATCCCGGCCAAACATTGCGGTGCAATCTACCACTACGAATCACCTTCGACCGATTCGCATTGAACATTCGCTGTGACTGGGGCGTGTAGGCGTGCAGCCAACACCATACGCAAAAAAGCGGTCTTGAGAAAAAACGAAAAAAAACTTTTTATCTTGTCAATCTCGTGTCGGGACCGCCATTGGATTGGTACCTGGCCCTCAGTTGTTTGATGGGCCAAGACCCAGAAAATCGCTTCGGAGACTGGATGATGCCCCGCACGACCCTGACCGCAACCCTAATTCGCTTCGCCGTTCCCGCCTGCTTGGCAATCGCTTCGCTGGCCCTCGTTTCAGACGCCCACGCTCAACGACCTTGGCCAGGAAATGGCGGACAAGGCAGTAATTTCCAATTCAAGCAGGGTGGATACCATCACGTCGGTGGCAACCTCCACGTCAACCCAGCCGGCGGAAGTCTCTACGTCNNCCCAAGCCTTGCGCCGCATGGAAGATCCCAGCCGGCGGAAGTCTCTACGTCCCAGGCGTAGGAGTCCAAAAGAGCTCGGGAACATACAACCCCGTTGGAAATGGTTACTACCAAAACCAGGCGACCGGCAACATTTACAATCCGAATACCGGCAGCTACTCCTCCGGTAAACACCTGTCGTTCAAACCAGGCGGATACAACCAAGTCGGCGGGAACATGTATCACAATCCTGCAACCGGCAGTGTCCACATTCCTGGCGGTGCGGTGCTGAAAGGTTCGGGGATCTACACCCCAATTGGCAACGGTTATTACAAGAACCCGCTGTCTGGAAACATCTACAACCCATCGACCGGTGCTTACAAGTCTTGGTGATCGCACGGATTTCAATGACTCAAGGCTGCCAGACTCAACCTGGCAGCCTTTGATTTCTTGATGGGCATCTCGCCTTTACCGCTTCGCAAACGCATCGTCTCTCCAAAGTCGATTCACATGCAAGTAAACGCGGATAGCCCTCCAAAAACTACCACTCTTGATAATGAACGCGATTGCGACTTCAATAGAAACTGGCCGAGGTTCTACAAGATCAAGTCTTCAAAATCTGCGCAGCAGGCACTACTGTACGCGACTCGCATTCGTCGTTCTCTTGGGAAAAACTGCAAACAGGCCGTCGTAAACCAGTACGAACCATGAACACAGGGCGTGTAGTCACTTGGCATGTTTTCGGACCCATGATCTGCCATGATATTCCCAATTCGATTAATGTCGATAACATCAACCTCTGCTAAAAGCTGGGAAAATCGACGGTCTCGCAGGGCCGATGATTCATGAAGGCGCCGCCCGCGAAGTGGCCGCGCGGCCTTTTTGGTATAAACCGCATCCCAGGGAACCTGCACCTCGCGCATCGTGGAGCTTGAGAACGCATTACTGTGGAACAGGACATCTTCGCCAGCGGCAGGTCGGCGCAAATAGCTGCGTGTGCTCGATAGCTCTAACGAGGCAACGTCTCCGCTGGCGTCGCATAGCATAAGAATCCCGCCACCGCATCGTGGTCGTGATGAAATCCATTGGGCCGCCTCGGTGACAGTCCCACAACGCTCGAGGGCTTCGGAAATTGCAATCGAGATCGGCGGTGCAGCGGCGGATTGTTCATCGATCGCGAAGGCATAATTATAAATAATGCACAAGCCTTCTTCGTTCATTCCGTCAACGGCGCCTGCCAGCGGCGCGGTCGTGAACTCCAGCGAACGCAACCTACCTTTTGGACGGGATTCACGTACGATGTAGAAGGGCTGCACCAGCGGAAGGTAATCAAAGTTACGGGCTAAGATCGGTTCACCGGTCGCCGAACGGCGGCCACGCACGGCAACCGCCGAGCATGCGCCAGGACATGCCGTGCAACCGCCCACGGCCGACAAGAGAGGCTCCATTGCATTAAAGAGACAGATAGCCTGAAGGCTAAGACCAGCACCTTCGGCGATTCCGGCCAACCGTTCGCTCATTTCGGCGTTGTTGCACTGCTCGAGAAATCGCGATGCCTTGAAATCCGCCAACCGCAGGTAGGCACGGTAGGGCATCCACCAAGGCTGCTGCAGGCGAAACGCTTCTAATTGTGCGAGGGCGTTGCGAGCGGAGTGTATCTTTTCTAGCACGGCCTCACCTTGCGAAAAACCCATTTCTTTCGCGCTGCCCTGGCATACCGCTTCTACTAATTTCAAACTCGTCGGCTTTGTGTTCACTGAAATCTTTTCGTTAAATGGTTGCAGGTGGCGTAGCAAGATTCGCCAGAATTCCGACCGTCAAAACGCCGAACGGAAGTCTGGCGACATCCGCTCCGCCTAAAGGGAACACTTGCTGATCACAGGATGCTTGATCAAAAGATTGGCTTGGGGTTATTTCTGCGACGCATTTACAACGAACTGATGGAAAAATCGCAGCAATTCAAAGTAGTTCTCAATCGCGATTCGTTCATTGATGCCGTGAAACCGCTTGGTGTCGCGTTCCGACAATCTTGCGGGAATAAACCGATAGATGTGTTCGCATAAGTCGGTGTAGTGCACCGTATCGGTACCGCCCACAAGCACAAACGGCGCCACAACAACGTCTGGGAAAACCTGGTGAATGGTCGTTTGAAGAATTCTAAATGGGTCTGTGTCGATAGGAGACACCGGCGATGCTTCCCGTGGAACGTCCAGAGGCGACAGGGAGACGCGGGGATCGGCAATTGAATCACGCAAATGATTGACCGCACTCTCGACCGTATCACCTGGTAAAAGTCTTAGGTTCAACTTTGCCGTCGCCTGCATAGGAAGTACGTTCGCTAGAACGCCCCCTTGAATCAGTGTTGGCGCAATGGTTGTCCGAAGCAGGGCGTCGCCACTCGGCTTCGCACTCAATTGCCGCTCAACAAGTGGACCGAGTAACCATAGGTTTGAAACGGCTAATTTTGTTACAAACGGCATCTCAGGCCCTAAAAACATCAGGGTGTCTTTAAGTCCAGCGTCGATACGAGACGGGAAGGGCGATTCCTGTACATGATGGATCGCGGTCGAAAGAATGCTTACCGCCGTTTCACGCGGCGGCATTGAGGAATGGCCAACTTTGTCCGCGTCGACGCTTGCCGTAACGTCGACCGTGAGAAATCCCTTCTCGGCAACTCCGATTAATGCTGCCGGACTTTCTAGCCCTGGGAATTCGGCAAAAACGCATCCGCCTTCGTCGACGATTGTATGCAATCGTATCCCGTTACTTCGAAACCATTCTGCTATTTTTTTGTTGCCGTCGGCGCCGCCGATCTCCTCGTCGTGCCCCAGGGCGATGTATATCGAGCGTTGGGGCTTAAAACCATTTGCGACCAGCATATTGACTGCTTCCAGGATCGCCATGACACCATGCTTGCAATCGAGCGTTCCCCTGCCCCATATAAACTCGTCATCGACATGACCGCTGAATGGTGGATGCGTCCACTGAGAACGAGAATCGACTTCCACAGGAACGACGTCAAAGTGCGACATCAAAAGGATTGCACCAAGTTCTGGCTGTTGCCCAGGCCATTCGAACAACATGCTTGGAATCCGCTCGTCGCCAAAGTCCTTTCCCGTTCGACGAACACAAGGTAGGGCGTGCACTTCGGGAAACGAACTTTCGATATAGTCACGAAACCGATACAAATCCGAGTCGTCAACGATTCTCGACATCGGGCTAGACAGCGTCGGAATCTGGATTGCCCCTTGAAGCCTTTTTAGAATGAGATCCCTATCCAAGGTTAACATTTGAATCGGCTTTACATTCATCTGCCGCGATTCAAACCGTCTGTAATTCACGATCAGTACAACTATCAGCAATGACATCGTGAGTGCGACAATCGCGGCTAATCGTTTTAGCAGAACCTTTTTTCGGCACATGAAATTTTACTGTTTTGAAGCGTTGTTGATCAATCTGTTTCAGTCTTTAATCTATTGCTGAGAGTCATTCGTGCTGGTTGTCGACTCTACATAAAACCGCCTTCGTTTCCTTTGGACGACATTCGATCGGCTGCTTCTCGCCCAAGCTTGCGACCGTCGCGGCCGTGAGCGAGCACAGATGCAACGGTGTCCGAGAAAAACATGCCGCGCACAGTTAATCGAATCGATTTCTCGTCGACTTCAACGAGATGCGATTCAACTAAAGCTTTCATCTCAACGCGATAGTCTGCGACAATGTCCGTACCGAAAACTTCTCGATAGCGAGTTCGATCGACGGACATTTTTGATAACTGGCGTGTGATGTATAGCAAGCGTTGTGATTCCGCGTCGAATTTGAAATAGCGATTCCAAACGGGCCCCTGCTTTGCGACCGCTTGCAAGTATTCGATCGAACTCTCTGGGTTCATCGTCTTGAGCCCAAAGTTCCGAGGGCCAGTAGATGAATAGGATATCCCAGACGGACCAAAACCGATCATATTGTAACGATCCGTTTCAAAGCTGCGCAGTTCATAGATATAGCTGCGTGAGTCGCCCTGAAATGACTTCTTCTCGAAATTTGTGAGTGTCGTTTGGTGGTATCCGGTTTCGATTGCCAGGGCACGAATCGCTTCCCAATTGGAAGCCGCCTTTGCATTGTCTGGCAGCGAGGCGATTAATTCGGGATCTCGTGACCAAGGGGTCGCAAGGCCACGAAACATGACCAAATGGTAGAGACAGATTTGGTCGAGCCCGATTTGATCACCGCACGAAATATCGGCCAACATTTCATCAAGCGATTGACCTGGCAGATTATAGAGAAGGTCGCCGGAGGCAGTCATTTTCCGTGAATGTGCAAGTTCAACAACCTCTTCAAAGACCTTGCTGTCACCAAATCCGGTTCGTCCCATTCTGGCTTGCCATTGCTTTGAAAATGACTGTATTCCCATACTGATCCGAAAGTGCCTAGCGGGCAATTCTTCTTGAAGAATGTCGAGCAGCCATGGCTTGCGATTGAGGAAGAACGCCGGGACGCCCTCAAGCGTTACTTCCGCGCTGCGCAAATCAAAAGAATCGTTGAGCTGACGACACAGGCGTCGAAACGGTTCTGCGGGTGTAAGGTTAGCCGTCGCTCCACCGAGATAGAGTGCATCAATGCTTTTGCGCTGTAGCTGGGGACTGCTTGCAACCCTACTTTGTATTTCTTGAATAACTCCATTGACCGCGGCGGTCGCTTTGCGCGAACTGAAGTCTTCATGCGGAAAGGTGCAAAAGCCACAGCCAGCGATTTTCGGATTGCAATAGGAGTGCGGCAGCACGCCAATGAGCAGTGGCTTGTCGGGATGAAAGCTGTGTTGAAAACGTGAATCTCCGTCCTCTACAGCTTGCCGTGTTGTGCTGTCGATAAACGGCATGCTGTGAGCTAGCGGAAAACCGTGTAGCAGACGATGCCGCTGGGGACGATCGAGTCTATCTCGCACAAGCTGTGACAGTAGATCACTTGTATCGACATTTGAGTTGTCGATGTGAACCTGCGTGTTCAGTGGCAGAGCTGCGCTTGTGCCGTATCCATGAATCATGATCGCCCTCGGGTGAGTTTTTTGAAGAAGCATCGACTTGGCGTCGATTTGTTTCAATCCCTTGGCTAAGCGCGTGCCAAGATGTGTTTTCTGAAAAGTCCAACGGTCAATTCGGCCGCCGCAAAACGCTGTGGAAGAACTGTTTCATTGCCGAGTACTGCTGCTTTTCAATTTCAGGAAGCACCAATTCCGCGAAATTGCTTTGTTTCAATGAGATTGCAAGCCACTGGCGACATTCCGGCTTTCCTCTCGTAGCACCGTAAGTTATCCCGGAAAAGTTTCTGTTTTTTTCAGGCGTTTTGATCCGAGCAGCGGCCTGGGCCGTCAAGATTACGGCGCGCAACTACATAAAATGCATCTGGCCAACTGCAATGCGTGCAGATAAGGTGTGTTTGACCTGGGTGCGAATCATCGGAGCCGTTCGCACCATTGAATACGCCGCGAGGCGATCGCACGTCCTGAAAGCAACCACCGGGATCCCCCACGATAATGGCATTTTTGAGCAGGACCGAACGGCGGGAGGCTCAGGCCTTTGCTCGTATCGGGTACACCAATCCGTTTCTTCCAGAACGGTTGCAACTGGAACGGCAGATACTCGGTGACCGGTTCCTATCGGGTGGAGCCGTCATTCATTTTCCGTCCGAGCATCAAGAGCAGACGGTCTTCAAAAACTTCGGCTTGTTACTAGAGAAGTGCGTGACTCTAGTTGGCAAAATGCGCAAGGGCGTTCTGACTGGGCAATGCGAGCACGAGGAAGATCAGCGGCTCTATCGCGAATCCGTTTTAATTTTACTATATGGAAAACACTTTTCAGTCACCAACTTGCCAATCGTTCGCAGGTCTAGAAACAGATCCGATGAACTTAGTTTTTGCTGGGCACAGTTCAAACAAGATTATGACTACCATTTGAAACTGCCAGAACTGGTGCCGCCAACTCATTTTGACGCGGCGCACTGTTTTTCAATCTTTTTCCAGATCGACCGGGCCTTTAGCCATATTTTTGATTTTCTGATCGGTAGCTCCAACCCCATTGCAAAACTGCGGGCATCGATCTGGGAATCGATCTTCACACACGACATGGGCAGGTACATTCGAGGTGTCCACAAATCGATGGGGGATATCACCACCTTGGTTACTGGCAAATCAGGTACCGGCAAGGAACTGGTCGCTCAAGCCATTGGGCTATCGCGTTATCAAGCATTCAACCCGGAGACGAAGAAGTTCGAGGATGCCGAGAGATCGCAGTTTTTCCCTTTGAATCTTTCCGCGCTTTCATCGACGCTGATAGAATCAGAGATGTTTGGGCACTGTAAAGGTGCATTTACAGGCGCAGTTAAAGGGCGAAAAGGATGGCTGGAAGAATGTGGGCATACCGGTACCGTCTTTTTGGACGAGATCGGCGAACTCGATCGATCGATTCAGGTTAAGCTGCTGCGGGTTTTACAAACCCGTACTTTTTCACCCGTCGGCGACACCACTCCGCTTCAATTTTTAGGTAAGTTCGTTGCGGCAACCAATCGCGACCTTGCATACGAGATAAGCATTGGGAATTTCAGGGAAGATTTGTACTATCGCCTTTGTGCGGACATTGTTCAGACGCCAACATTGCAGGAACAACTAACAGATCGCCCCGAAGACCTTCTTGAATTGACCCGATTCGTCGCGTGGCGACTCTTGCCAGACCTGCCTGATGAAGCCGATGCCCTAGGATTGGAGGCGGCAAAGTGGATCGAATTGCATTTTGGCGGCAGCTATGCTTGGCCCGGTAATATACGTGAGCTGGAGCAGTGCGTTCGCAATGTTTTGATTCGCAAAACCTATACACCATCGAGCGGCATTAAAGTCCCAAGCCTTGATAAGTATCCATTTGATTCTATTCGCGGCACTGATGAATTCGTTCGATCTCTGCTGGCCGGTGAAATGACTTTAGAAGAAGTTTCGATGCACTACGCATCGCTCGTCTATGCCAAAACTGGACGGTACGACCTGACCTCGCGAAAGCTCGGAATAGACTGGCGAACCGTTAAGGACAAAGTGAACGATGATCTTGTCAGTAAGTTTAGACGCTAAAGCGAGGCGAGCCGGTTTGAGTTCCGTCGGTTTGCTCGTTTCAGATTTCGGCTCAAAAGAAGGTGCGAATGGCACCGGTCACGTTGTAAGCATCATCAACCAGCGGAACGAGTTGCCATTTGTCGAATGTGGTGCAGGGGTGCGAGATCCCCGCAGCCACGAGGTCGCCGACCCGCAGCGGCGATTCCGGCGGTAAATCGACAATCGCATGCTGGTCGTTGAGCGACGCGATGCGGTGACTCGCCGGAATTACGATCGGCACAGCATGCTCGCCAGGACGAAACCAATGGGTCAGCAGCGGAAGGTGAATGTCATAAGAACAATCGCGTTTTCCAAAATTGAGTACCGCACGCGTCGGTTCAGGACGCGATTGAACACAGCCCCACAATTCCAACGCACCACGTAAACCTTCGCCAAGACGTTCGGCTTGCTCACAACGACCGAGCATTCGCTGGTGCAACTGCTGGTAGAAGAAACTGTCATGGGTGAGATAGCAACCGCTGCGCAGGATCACTTCGGGCCGTGGTTCCAACAGATGCTGGTTACCGGATTGAACGACAAGGTCAAAGAATGCTGAACCACCGGCACTTAACAGCATCATTTTTCGATCCAGCAAGCCTTCATCGCAACATTTCGCCGCCACTTCCCATAAGAACGCCAAGTATCGGCTGATCGCGGCCTCGGTCTCCTCCAATGTCGTGCCACCAATCGTCCCTTCAAATCCTTCGACACCACGCAGTTGCAATCCCGAACCGCTTTGCGTAACAGCCCTGGCAACCGATAGCGCGGAACTCAAATCACGAACGCCGCACCGTGCACCCGCCGCACCGACCTCCAGCAGAACCTCGATCGGACGACGCAGGCTCAATCGCCGCGCCGCGTCGGCCAGTCGTCGCACCGACTCAGCCGAATCGACCAAGCAAAGCAGTTCGAAACCATCGTCTTGCTGCAACAGCGTCGCAACTGAATCGATCGCCGAAGGTACGATCAGTTGGTTGGCCAATAAGATTCGCTGCACCCCGAATCGCCGGGCGATTGCTAACTGGTGAACAGTGGCTAACGATATCCCGCGGGCACCATCGGCCAACTGCAGCGCAAACAGTTGCGGGCTCATGGTGGTTTTGCCGTGCGGATACAGTTGCGTACCGGTGGCCTGCAAGAACCGTCGCATCCAGTCGCGGTTGTGCTCCAGCGCACTCGATTTAAGTATCGCTAATGGCAACGGCAAATCTTGGACAAGAACGTTCCAGCCCTGTTTGCCGATATCCCGAAGTTCAAAAGGCTTCACGCCCAGCGGGATGCCTTTGAAGCGATCATCGATCAACGAGCCTTCAATTTCTTCCAATTGCATCATCGAGACAATCCCAGCAACCCCAACGCGTCGCGATGAACCATCTTCTGAATCGCTTCTGGATCGAGTCGCCCGGCGCTGCTGACTGCGAACATATCACTCAACTGGTCAAGCGTCTGCAGTGTGGCATTGACCGTTGTAAACGGATAATCGGTTCCGAACAGCAGTTTGTGCCAAACGCCATACTCTTGGACAAGCATCAAGCTGTGATAAAACTGAAACGGTCGGTAGTGCAATGCGCTGATGTCGGCATAAACATTGTCATGCTTGCGGATCACCGCGATACATTCGCCTTCATAAGGATGTCCGAGGTGCGCCATGATGATTTTAACATCGGGGAACCGACGAGCGACAACATCGATGTGCCGTGGCAGCGTGTATTCCAACGGGGCCTGGGAAACGAATGTTGTGCCGGTATGCAGCAGCACGGGAAGTTGATGCTTCGTTGCGTATTGCCACAGCGGATCGAGTCTTTCGTCATAAGGAAAAAAACCTGCATACATTGGCATCAGTTTGATACCGCGCAAGCCCAATCGTTGGTGGCCGTCGTGCATTTCATCTTGCCAGCCATCTTGTGTGGGATCGAGTGCCATAAAACCGATTAGTCGGTCTGGATGCAAGGCTACATAATCGGCCACAATTTGGTCTTCAACCCACAGGCCGCTTAAGCGAGCCTTCCCGCCAAAGACGATCGTTGTCGTTACATCGTCGGGACAGGTCGCACGATACTCCTCGTATCGGACCGTCAGATCGACTTCCACTCCGGCACGTGCCCGTTTGGCCTGATCGCGAAAGTTATCATTAAAGTGATCGGGATAACGAAAGTAATGGCTATGGACATCGACAATCATGAGAGGGCCTCCAGAGTTTATGTGGGGTGGACAGTGATCGAAAAAATCACGACTTCAAAAAACGACTTATGAATCTTTGACTATTAAATCTTCAGGCTTGACCTCCGGACGCCGGCCGATTGGCAATAAGCTGACAACCATTCCGACTGCAACTTGGGCTAGCAACGACAGCGGCATTGCCCACAGAAAGCTGATCCCTTGGGTTCCGGTCAGCTCTTTCCAGTAGTTGATGCCACAGGCAACGGTCAAACCAACGGCCGCCCCGACGATCGTCCCCAACGGCGTTGCCCAGCGAACAAACATGGCCATGAAAAACAAGCCGAATAACGGTGCGACCAGTAAATTGACAACCTTGAAGGCGATCTCAAGCATGTTACCCTGCACCGCTCCCACAAAGGTGCTCATCACCACAACCACGACGCCGATCACGACGGAAATGATCCGCGCGCGTCGTACGTGGTTCAGGTCGTCGTTGGGTGTCTTGCGAAAACGATCGATAAAGTCGACCGCGACCACTGAGCAAGATGAATTCAAGCCTGAAGAGAGGCTGGACATGGCC
>DNWZ01000434.1:11085-11250 GCA_003506095.1 Planctomycetaceae bacterium
CGACCAACATGTATCGGTGGTCGCGGAAGTAAGCCAGCAGAGCCAGACCCAGCAGCGCCAGGAATAATTGAACAGTGCCGCCGGTCAACAGCGAAATATTGAACATCCGACGAGCCGCACGAACGTCGCGAGTGGCCAGATAACGCTGGATTGCCATTTGGTCCG
>DNWZ01000744.1 GCA_003506095.1 Planctomycetaceae bacterium
CCCTCCCAGAAGCGGCCGGTGCATTCGTCCTGGCGATTGGCCATCCGGGCGATCGGTTCGGATAACGCCCGCATGAACCAGGAGATATCCGACAGACGCTGGCGGACCAGCGCCAACCGCTCGGGTTGGTTGACCAGCATTTGGACGTCGTTTTCGGTCGGCTCGGCCAGATGTTCCTCGAGCCTCCGACCGGGAAAGACCCGCAGCCAGCGGATGGCGACTTCCTGGTCGGACCAGGCCGCCACGACATCGGGGCGATTGCGGAGGATCAGATGCAGGTGATTGCTCATCACCGCATAGGTCAGCACATCGATACCGAAGACCGAGGCGAGCGCTTCCATCCGCCGCCGAATCCATTCGCGTCGGAAGGAAAAATCCTTGCCGGTCTTGTCATCGACGCCAGCGAGAAACGCCCGTCGCACACACCGCTGCACGGCATGCACGATCCCGATTTCCGCCGCAACGAACTGGTCCGCACGACATGGCCGCCCCATCTCCACGCCCTCCCAGTAAAAAACCAATCTGTCCCCAAAATAGCCCACAACCCCGCCCGCGTCAATCGAAATGTGGGTGGCACCTTCCGTCGTTTCATTGCTGTAAACGACAGGAAGTCCCGCATCACGGAGTGGCGGGAGTGGATGATGTTTTCAAAAGCCGCTTGCTACCGCCGCTGCAGCGCATGCGATGCGGTTCACCTGACACGGCCGTGATTGTTGTGAGCTGAGGGCTTAGTGCATGAAATGAAAGCTTTCGAGCCACTACGCCAGTTGTCGGTAGCACTTTCTGCTCCATGCAAAGTTGCGGACAAATCTTAATCTAGTGCTTAGGCAGCAGAACAAACTAAATGAACACTGCCACGCAGCTTAATGGTAACTGTTGGTCTAAATCGACTCGTTTTTATTTGATTCTTTAACCTGAGGGGTGTCGTCAGCTTTGCCTTGTATCGCAATTGAGCGCAAACGAAATCCAATGATTGACTCAATGAGTCGATCCATCAATCGCTCCGAGTCATCGTCTCGCGGTACTGGGAGTTCTAGCTCCCGAGAAATTCGCTGCAGCTCTTTCTTCGATAGTTTCAGCTCCTGCAGGATACTTCTAGCTTCATCCCTTGATTTGCACTCCTCGAGCCTCAGTCGCAGCTCATCAGTTTTCACAGATGCGATGGCAGCTACTTCTTTTTTGGTGCTAGCAGTCTCGACTGTCAATTTCAGTTTTGCGGTGCCCTCAGCGATCGCTTGTCGCTGCTCTGGTGTAAGCGATTGCAACTCCTTCGCGACAAGACGCAGTAGGCTAATTGAGAAATCGATCGAATCATCCATGCTCATAGTCCTATCCTCTCTTCAAACTCAGTTACGAATGTTTCTATTTCTTTGACAACGCCACCATGCGTTGGGTTGCTATACGCATTCATCACCACGGGTACTCCGTATTGGGGTGACTCGCCGAATATCGACTTGTTCTCGCGAAAATAGTTTTCGAACGTCGGGATGCCAAGCTGTGAGGTTTGCTTGATGAAGGGCTTCTGTGCATTGATTGGTTCGCCAGCATTCACTTGAATCATCGTGAATACAACCCCAATGATCTGGGGGTCAATCGGTTGCATTTTTAGGCCGTCGTCTATTTGCAGATACTCGTTGAATTCGTCAACTAGGCCCTTCAAGCTGCGAACCAGATAGTCGATCCCAAGAGTTGAAAGATAATCTGGTTTTGCTGGTATTAAGATGCTGTCACTTGCAACGATAGCATTTTTCGTGGTGATGTTAAAGTTTGGCGGACAGTCGATCAGCACGACGTCGTATTCTCGATTTGCAATCTGCGTCAGTCCCTCAGCCAGTCTTCTGTGTACTTTCAAGTAGTTCTTTTTAGACTGATGGAGCGTTGCGCCGCCAACTTGAGTTGCCAGTTCGAGATCCACATTGATAAGTCCAAGGTGCGATGCGACCAGATCTAATTCGCCTCGGCCTACAAGTTTCTTGGTGACCTGTGGTGGCTTCACTATCAAGCTGCTTAATGGAATCGGTTGCGAGCCCTCGTTGAGGGAATCAAACCAAGCCTTAATTGTTTTTTGGTCCTTAAGATCGGCATCCCATTCTTCGGGTCGAAAGAAGGAAAAAGTCAGACTGCACTGCGGGTCCATGTCAAGCAAAAGAATGTTGTGACCTCGATGAGCAAGTTCTGCTGCCAGATTGGCAGTGACGGTTGTCTTGCCTACTCCACCCTTGTAGTTGATGACGGAAACTACATGCATATTTGCCTCTCGATTTAACAGAATCCGAGCAGTGACCACGTTGCAGGAGAATACCACATGTTTAGACGCCTGTGGGAAGAACGGGAGTGATGGCTTAGTCGGGTGTGTGCATGTGCACGGGCGGATGTGAACGCTTAAACGACGGCTCCGAAGGCTTCCCCAAGTTCGGCGGTGCCGCAAAATCGGTTTCATGTAGCCAGTATCAGAGCGGTACAAAAGTTTCGCCCCTTTCAAATCTCGCAAATTGTTTGGTTGAAACGGTCTGTGTGCGAGCTTGGCAACAATGCTTTGTCGGCTAATCAGATCACCAAGACCGGCACTCACTATATCCTTCAACATTCCTCTAGAACGGCATGTCTCCAATCGTCGGGCATGCAAACAACGCCTCAATGGCGTCGATTCCCGCCTTAAAAAGCGGTCGAAAATGGCTTCAAAAACCGATTGAGCGGTCCATACGGCATATAACCCGGACCAAGTGAGACTCCGAGACTGGTGAGATTTTGGGTCCAAATGGGACCTGGCCGACCGGAAATCGGTGCNNGGGTCTCTGTCGCCAAAACCCAGCCAAGAGCATCGCTGTAAAACGTTGCAGCACAACGGGTTGCGTTACAGAATCTCTGCCGGGTTTTTGGGTGATAACCGGGTGGTCGGGTAGGTTCGCTACGGGTTGGAGTCCGTG
>DNWZ01000449.1 GCA_003506095.1 Planctomycetaceae bacterium
CCGTTCATCGCGTTCCCCGCCCGCCCAAACGGTCCCACCTATGTTATGCCGTCTGTTGGCCAATGCCTTTGCCTTTGCGTCGTTCGCATCTGTCGCGACCTATGCAATGATTTCCTCAGGCAACGACGTTGTGCCGATCACCTTCGAACACGACATCCGACCGCTGTTAAAGGCCCATTGTTGGCACTGTCACGGCGAAGAAGCCGCTGTGGAAGGAAATCTCGACCTGCGATTGGTGCGTTCCATGCACACCGGCGGCGATTCGGGACCCGCAGTCATCGCTGGCAAAGCCGATGAAAGTTTGATTGTCCAGCGAGTCGTAAGCGGTGAAATGCCGCCAGGCGATGTCGAAATGCCCGCCGAAGATCTGGCTAAAATCCGACGCTGGATCGAACAAGGCGCGACCACTTCACGCCCCGAACCCGAAACTCTAGCCGTCGGCGATATCTTTACCGACATCGACCGCGAACACTGGTCGTTTCAACCGATTCGCAAACCGGATGTGCCCGATGTGCCCGCCGATGTGCCAGTGGCCAACCCGATCGATGCGTTCTTGTGGCAAAAGTTGAACGAGAAACAGCTTTCGTTTTCACCGCTTGCCGATCGTGAAACGCTGATCCGACGATTGTCGTTCAACCTGCACGGCTTGCCACCGTCGCCCGAAGCGATCGCAGATTTCGTTTCCGACACTCGGCCCGACGCTTATGAACGCCTTGTCGAAACGATGCTCGACTCGCCAGCCTACGGCGAACGTTGGGGACGACATTGGCTGGACATCGCCGGCTATGCCGACAGTGATGGTTACACATCCAAAGACACACAACGGCAATGGTCCTATAAGTATCGCGACTATGTGATCAATTCGTTGAACGATGATAAGCCGTGGAAGGATTTTATTGTCGAACAGCTCGCTGGTGATGAACTTGTGCCACTGCCTTATCAAAATCTTTCATCCGACGCGGCTGAAAAACTGATCGCGACCGGTTTTCTGCGAATGGGTCCCGATGGCACCAGCGACGGTTCGGCCGATCAGAACGTGGCTCGAAACGACGTGATCGCCGAAACCATTAAGATCGTTTCGACATCTTTATTAGGCATGACTGTCGGTTGCGCCCAGTGTCACTCGCACCGCTATGATCCGATCTCGCATGTCGACTATCACCGCATCCGCGCGATCTTTGAACCTGCGTACGATTGGAAGAATTGGCGGTCGGCGTCCGCACGACTCGTTTCACAGTGGTCCGACGAAACACGGACGCGGGTTGAAGAAGTCGAAAAACAGTTAAAAGAACTTGCCGATCAGCGATCAGCCGAACTTGACCAGATCGTTGCAGATACGTTCGAGCGTGAACTGGCGAAATTGCCCGAGGAGATTCAAGCCGCGGCACGCGAAGCCCGGCAAGCCGCCGATAAAGATCGTACGCCCGAGCAAAAACAGTTGATCAAGGAGTATCCGTTTTTGAAGGTCGATCGCGGGTCGGTCTATCTCTATTTGCCCGATCGACTGCGAAAGTTTAACGACAAATGGGACAAGACACAGGCCGATGCCAAGGCGCTCCGACCGGCTGACGATCTGATTTTCTGTCTCACCGAAGTCGCCGAAAAGGTTCCCGAAACCAAACTCTTTTATCGGGGCGATATTAACCAACCTCGCGAGGTCGTCGCCCCGGGTGAATTGGCGATCATCAATCCCGATAACGTCACGATCCCCGAAAAAGATCCGAACCTGCCAACAACCGGTCGACGACTCGCCTATGCAAAACATCTGACCAGCGGACAGCATCCGCTGGTCGCCCGTGTCCTGGTCAACCGATTCTGGATGCATCATTTCGGCCGCGGAATCGTCGCCACACCCTCGGACTTCGGCATCCTGGGACAACGGCCAACGCACCCTGAATTGCTCGATTGGTTGGCGACCGATTTTGTCGAGAACGGATGGTCGCTGAAACGGTTGCATCGTTTAATCCTTACATCACACGCCTATCGCCAGTCTTCTGTTCGTCGCGACGAACTCGATGCGATCGATCCCGACAACCTACTGCTGGGGCGAATGTCGGTACGTCGTTTGGAAGCCGAAGTGGTTCGAGACGCTTTGTTGGCCGTTTCGGGCCAGATTTCTTATAAGATGAGCGGATCGCCTGTCCCGGTTGCACCGGATGACGTCGGGCAAATTGTCGTCGCCGCTGATAACCGCGACTCGGCCGGTCGGCCTTCGAATAAAGTGGTCCCGCTGGGCGAGGAAGAGTTTCGGCGCACGGTTTATGTTCAAGTCCGGCGGTCGATGCCGCTGACGGTTTTAGAACCATTTGATATGCCATCCTTGGCACCCAATTGCGAGATTCGAACTCAGTCGACTGTCGCGCCGCAATCGTTGATGATGATGAACAGCCCATTCGTTATCGCCCGAATGAAATCGATGGCCCAGCAGGTCGTCCAGCAATTCGGCGACGCCCCCGCAACCCTGTTCACCCAAGCCTGGCTGAGGACGCAAGGCAAGACGCCAGCCAGCGAGGACGTCGAATCGGGAATCGAGTTCCTGAGCGGACAGATCGAACATTTCAAGTCGACGGCAAAGCCAGACGCTGCGCCCGATCAACCGACGATCGATGCGCTGGCAACCCTTTGCCAAGCGTTGGTATGTTCCAGCGGTTTTCTTTACGTAGATTGATTCTCCATATGTCACACACTCGCCGTCATTTTCTGCAACAACAAGCGTTCGGTCTTTCCGGCATCGCCCTGGCTTGGTTGATGAAGCAGGATGGGTTGCTAGCCGCACCGCCAAAACCGACGCTGGAGCGCCCGACGTATGACCTGCGCCCGAAAACGCCAACTCATCCGCCTCAAGCCAAGGCGATGATATCGATGTTCATGCAGGGCGGCCCGAGTCATCATGACTTGTTCGACCCCAAGCCCGAACTGCAAAAGCGCCACCTCGAGAGTTTTCCTGGCGACATCAAATACGATAATGCCGCCGAAGCATCAGCAAAACTTTTCGCCAGCCCTTGGAAGTTTTCCAAACATGGCGAGTGTGGAATGGACTTGAGCGAGTTGCTGCCAAACTTAGGCGGTGTCGCGGATGATATCTGCCTGATCCGTTCGATGCACACAGGCGTCAACAATCATGGCCAATCGATCAACGCTCTCAATACCGGGCGAATCACCGGCGGGCGTCCCGCGCTCGGTTCCTGGATGACTTATGGACTGGGCAACGAAAGCGACAACTTGCCAGCGTTTGTTGTGCTGACCGATCCAGGTGGATTACCCGTGTTGGGTGTCGAAAATTGGCAAAGCGGTTTCCTGCCATCATTGTATCAAG
Organism: Planctomycetaceae bacterium; assembly: GCA_003506095.1. Lineage (GTDB taxonomy): Bacteria > Planctomycetota > Planctomycetia > Pirellulales > Pirellulaceae > UBA6163. The sequence continues at coordinate 3,317 of DNWZ01000449.1, forward strand.
GCACCGTCGTGCGGCCGCAAGAACCACGGATCTTGAATCTCGATCCGCCGCCCGAGTTCGCTGGTCAACCGCAATCTCGCATGCTGGATTACTTAGAAAAGCTGAACCGCAAGCATCTTGAATCCAAGCCCGGCGAACACGACCTTTCGGCGCGGATTCAAAGTTACGAATTAGCGGCCAGGATGCAGGTTGCCGCAAAGGAGGCGCTCGATCTGTCGCAAGAGTCCGAAGCGACGCATCGTATGTACGGACTCGATGTTAAAGAAACGGCCGATTACGGATCGCGATGTTTGATTGCCCGGCGATTGGTCGAACGGGGCGTTCGTTTTGTCCAGATTCACACCGGCAACCAAACTTGGGACCACCACGGCGGCATCGAAAAAGGCTTACCCACAGTTTGCAAGCGAACCGATCAACCGGCTGCCGCACTCGTGGCTGATTTAAAGGCCCGCGGCATGCTCGATTCAACGCTCGTTCACTGGGGCGGCGAAATGGGACGTTTACCGGTGATTCAAAACGAGAAGAATATCGGTCGCGACCACAATACTTATGGGTTCAGCATGTGGTTAGCCGGCGGCGGCGTTAAACCCGGGTTGGTTTATGGCGCAACGGATGCGTTTGGTCACAAGGCGGTCGAAAACGTCGTCAATCACTTTGATTATCACGCGACGCTGATGCACCTGTTTGGTCTATCGCCCGAGCAGCTTTCGTTCGAACGTCCCACCGGCGCCGGCAGCCTGCTAGACGGCCAGGAAGGAAAGATCGTATGGGACATCCTCAAGCAAGGTCCCAGTTAACCCTTCGCCTAATCGTTGCGATTTGAAACAGTGCGTGCACTTCGGGCAGCACTGGCGTCCAAGCTTTAGCTTACTCGGTCCTGCATTCACCCAACCCTCTCAAGCGAACAGATCGCAAATGATCTTGCCGTCGCGAACCAACGTGATCGAACGCCCCGTTTCGGCACTGAACTCGGTTTGTGGATCGATACCAAGGTTATGATAAAAACTGGCCGCAACGTCATCTGGCGAAATGGCGTTATGACGCGGCGCCGATGCCGTGTCATCGCTTTCACCAATCACTTGACCGCCCCGCACACCGCCGCCGCCCATCAACATAAACATGCATCGTGGATAGTGATCGCGTCCACCCTCAGCACTCCGCTCATTAATCTTTGGCGTACGTCCAAACTCACCACTGACTAAAACCGCAGTCGAATCGAGCCAAGCCACGTTGATCCAACCCTGTGAACAGCCCTGACAAACCGGCGTCCAGTTTGGGCAATAACTGCTCACTGAGTTTCGTAAAGTTGTCTTGGTGAGTATCCCAGCCGCCAAGTTGGACGGTAACGTATCGCACACCCGCTTCGACCAATCGAATCGCCAGCATGCAACTTAATCCAAAACTGTCTTCGCCGAACTGCTTCGCAAACGCAGGCGATTCCTTCGATAGATCAAAAGCCTCACTCGCTCGCTTGCTGGTAATCATCGCGAGCGACATTGTTCTGGTTGGCCCGAACCGGTCCGAACAGTTTTGCGAACTGGTCAAAATCATCCTTGCTCCACTGGTCGAACGGATGCTTGTGACACTGGGCATATTGAATCCGCACACCTAAGAAACTGTAAGCAAATCCGACCGCACGATCTTCGTTCGCACGGAAGTTATTGCGTGCCCAAAACGTTGGCAAACCGGTGCGATCAGCGAACGCTTCGGTATCGCTGATAACCACGATCGCCGGGCCACAGGTGCAACTTCGTGCCCCTGCAACCACAATTTTTCGAACACGCGATTCAAACACGCTTCAACATCCAAATCGTTCCTCAGTCGCACCCTCAATGCAATCCGCAAACCCTACACACATTGTCGACAACATTCGTCAAACGCGGCTGCGGAAAGCTGTCTCGGGTCGCGCGGACCTTCAATCACAGGCGGCGATCGTACGGTTGAACCGTCTTCGGATCGCTGGGATGACTCAGTCACGGCGTCAAGGTGCGTTGCAGGAGGGATTTATTTGGCCCCGAACGGGTCAATCATGCTCGTCGTTGCCGTGCGATTCTTCTGTGAAGTCGCCCGAGTAAGGAGTGCCGTCAACGACGCCTGTCAGGGTGCCGGCATACTCTTTGACCACGCCTAGTTTTTCATCTGTTCCGACGAAACGCGATGACTTGCCTTCTGTGTCACCTTCTTGCGGCGATGCTTCCAGGGTCACCAGCAATACCGGGTCTTTGATGCTTAACTCGATCGACGTTGCATCAATCGGTGTCGGAGTCTTTTCGTCGCGACCCAAAATGTAGGCCGTCGCCTGCTGCTTTTCGTGGTCCACTGTGAACTCGACATGAAACTTTCCGCCACCCCAATCGGCGATGATTCCACCGTGCGGTCCAGCACCGTGGGAATGGCCTTTGATGCTATGGTCATCTCGGCCCACGCTTTGACTTTGTCCGCCATCACCTGCAGCCGTCGCGGGTTGCGACTGCGTCTGTGACTCAGGTTTGTTGCAACCACCGAAACCGACGACCACCACTAACACCAATCCGAATCGAATACGACTCATTTCAAGTTTCCTTCCATTAAAGTGACTCGTTCCGCGCTCACCAATCGCTTGGCGTCTTGACCGCTGAACTTCCAAAACAGACCAGGGTGAATCAAGAATTCACAGAACGTTGACGTTATCAATCCGCCGAGAATGACCGTGGCAACCGGGTAAAGAATCTCTCGACCAGGTTCTTGGCCACCAATGACGAGCGGAATCAAGCCGATGCCGGCGGTTAGCGCGGTCATCAATACCGGGGCCAATCTTTCAAGGCTGCCGCGTACAATCATCGCTTGGGAAAAGTCTTCCCCTTCTTCCTTCATCAAATGAAAGTAGTGGGTTACGAGTAAAATTCCGTTGCGAACGGCGATCCCGCCCAGTGATATGAATCCGACCAGACTTGCAACGGTGAGCGTTTGGTCGGTCAACGCCAGAGCGAACGCGCCACCGATGAACGCCGTCGGCAGTGCATTTAAGATTTGCAAGACGATGCGCACTGATGGGAACAGAATGATTAAAACGCCGAACATACCGACGATCGACAACCCCGCCAAGAACAGAATCAAGCGCGTTGCATTTTGCTGACTTTCAAATTGGCCACCATACTCGACGTAGTATCCCATGGGCATTGCGACCTGAGCGTCGACGCGACGCCGGATCTCCGCAACCGCACTGGCTAAGTCGCGTCCTTCGGTGTTACAGCGAATGACAACTCGCCGACGAGCGTTTTCGCGATTAATCGAATTGGGGCCCTCGCCTTCATAGATCGTTGCGATTTCCCGGAGTTCAATTTGCCCGCGTTCTGTTTGGCCGTTTTGATGCGGAAGATCAATCCGCAATCGGCCTAGGTTTGCATAGTCGGTTCGATAGGTTTCTTCTAACCGCACCAACAGGTCGAATCGCCGTTGGCCTTCGAGGACTTCAGAGACCACTTGGCCTTGCAGCGCGGTTTGAAGCACTGACGCGACCGATTGTCGTGTAAGTCCATAAAGTGCTAGGTCGTCGCCACGAAGTTGAATGTGCAGTTCGGGTGTCATCTGAATCGGCTCGACCATCGGTTTGGTCAACCCGGGTATGTCGGAAATCGACGCGGTGACCTGTTCCGCAAGATTCAACAGAGTGTCGAGATCATCGCCATGGATCTTGATCGCAATCTGTGCATAGACGCCCGATACCATGTGGCTGATCAAGTGTGCCAGCGGTTGTTCGACTTCGATATCGACGCCAGGCACCTCTGCACCGATTCGCTTTCGCAAGTTCGCGATCATCTCATCGCGATCGTGTTCCGCTTCGGGATTCATACTGAGAATGTACTCGCCAAAGTTGACTGGCGACGCGTGTTCGTCCATCTGGGCACGGCCTGTTCGGCGAACGAAGTTTAGGATCGCCCCATCAGTTTTAATCGGGCTTTTCTGCATCGACTTGAAAACTGCGTCGATGTTTTCTGAGACTTGATTCGAAGCCTGCAGCGATGATCCTGGGGGCAGCGTGACGTTTACTTGAATGCTGCCCTCGTCGAATGCGGGCATGAAGTTTCGGCCGAGTTGTGCGACTTGCCAAACGGCAACAGCGACAATCGACCATGTGATTATCAACAGTAGCGTGGGGACCTTCATGCTTAGGCGGATCAGCGGATCGGTGAACCATTTGAGCATCCTAAGCACCGGTCCGTCGTGCTGAAGATGGGTCGCCTTGGATGTGGGAAGCAGGTAGTAGGACAATACCGGGGTTACCGTCAGCGAGACGAAGAACGATGAAAGAATCGACACGACGTAGGCGAACCCCAGCGGCGTGAACAACCTCCCTTCGACGCCCGATAGCGCGAACAGCGGCAAGAACACGAGAATTACGACAAGTGTGCCAAAGAAGATCGAACTGCGAATTTCCTTGCTCGCTTGGTAGACGACTTCGATCGCCGGCAACGGTTGTTGAAGCTGGTTATTCTCCTTCAATCTTCGAAAGATATTCTCGACGTCAACAATCGCATCATCCACAAGTTCTCCCATCGCGACTGCGATTCCGCCCAACGTCATTACGTTGATCGAGAGCTCGCTGCCGCTTAACCAACCGACAACGCGAAAGACCAACGTTGTCATCACCAGCGACATCGGAATTGCGGTCAATGTGATAAACGTGGTGCGAAAGTTCAGCAAGAATAAGAACAGCACAATGACCACGAGCGTGGCGCCGATGACGAGCGCTTCGGCAACGTTAAAGACGCCGCGATCGATGAAGTTCTTTAGCCTGAATAGTTCGGAATTGATCACAATGTCCGCTGGCAACGACGCTTCGACTTCGGCGAAGGCGGCTGCGGTATCGTCAGTTAACTTGCGAGTGTCGATATGCGGCTGTTTGACGACTGTGAAGACGATTCCGCTTTGCCCATTGATGCTGCCGTCGCCCCGTTTCAGTTCAGGACCTTCAACGACCGATGCAACCTGCTGCAACAGGATGCTGCGTTTGGATGATTGGGCGACGGGGATCTTTAGCAAATCGTCGATCACATCGCGACCACCGGTCCCAAGCCTGCCAAGGATACGAATCGGCCGTTCGGACTCGCCCTGGATCGCAAAACCGCCGCTGGTATTGATGTTGCTTTCGCTCAATGCCCGCTGGACATCTTGAACCGTCACGTCGTACTCCAGCAGCGCGGTCGGATCGAGCAACACTTGATACTGTTTGCGATCACCGCCTTGCATGAAGACTTCGGCGACACCGCTGACTTTCAACAATCGAGGCCGAATCACCCAATCGGCAATCGTTCGTAGGTCCAACGACTGTTTGGCGGGCGAAGCGAAACGAATCTCATGAACACCCGAGTCGAGTTTGACCGCAGCGCGATAACCTTGTTCCGAATTGAATCCTTGCGCGGTCAATGGTTCAACGAATTCGAAGGAAGTCGATTCCCACGATTCGGGCTTATGACGATCGGTAACTCGCCACAATTGAATCGATGGACTATCGCCGGATAAGGCCAATTCGGCCATTAACTGAGTGCGTCCGACAGATGCAAGCATTCCTCCGGTAGGTCCGGATTGGCGATAGATTCCGGCGACGACGATTTGACCCATGATGGACGACGGGGGCGTCATTTGTGGCGAAATCCCTGCAGGCAAAATCGCTTCGAGCGTCGTCAGTCGTTCGCTGACCGTTTGACGAGCCGCCCGAATATCGGTCGACCAATCGAATTCCACATACAACACGTTCAGCCCGGCGGTCGTTTGGCTGCGCACGGCTTGCACACCACTGGCGCCCATCAATGCGATTTCAA
>DNWZ01000445.1 GCA_003506095.1 Planctomycetaceae bacterium
GATCTTGTGACCGCGGATCGCTCGGGACGAATTGTCGTCTGGCCGAAAAGAATGCCGCAGACCATGTTGGTATCGACGATCCCAATGGAGCGTGAGTACTCGGTCGGGACACCCATGTGCTGGAAGGATCATGAAACCCTATTGCGTTGCCAACCCAATGGATTTATCGAAGTCAATGTGCGCACCGGCGCGCACCGCGTCGCGGCTGAGTTCATGGTTGACTCGCCGGTCACTTGTTGTGTGTTCGATTCAAATCATCATCATTTGATTTGGGGGAATGGTCGCGGAGAGTTGGTGGTGTGTAACGAAGATGGTAGGCAAATCAAGTTATTCGCCCTATCGCCCGATGCTGCCATCCGCAACCTTTCGATCGACAAGGCCGGCTCAAAGGTGGTTGTGCGAACCGGCACAAGCAAGGTCTATTTGGTTGACCCGTCCAGTGGAAGGGTGCTGGAACACGCAGGCGGAGCTGAATCAGCGTTGATCACTTCGGATGGAAGATGGGTTTGCTTGGGCAGGTGGCTAATGCCACCTTATTTCCAGATTTGTGATTCGAAGACACTTGCGGCGGTCTTTACGGAAACGCGACCGGAGTTCGGTCAAGAGTTTGCCGCGCTCACTGACGATGGCAGGCATTATGTGAGTCGGTGTTTTGACGGATCGCTGCGAGTATGGAGTTGTCCAGATGGGGAAGTGGTCGGCCAGATGTCGACGGGAATCAGCCGCTCTCACCAGTTGGCGATTCATCCTGATTGTCGCACCTTGGCCACATTGGATGAGCGCTCGAAAAACTTTACGCTTTGGGATCTGGTAACCGGCAGCGAGGTGCTCGTCGGCGGGAGCCATTCGCGGGCTACCAGAAGTGTCAGTTTTTCTCCCGGTGGCCGTTACTTCGCATCAGTCGATCGATCCGGCGATATTTATGTCGATGATTCGCTGGCAGAAATTAAATTTCGCTAGGCATCGCGTGATGCTTAAGGCCGTTCCAACAATGGCACCAGCCAGTGGTGACCTATGCCAATATCTCTTCCACTGGCGCCGCATGTTCGACTCCGGTCAAACGTTGGTCCAGCCCCTGGGATGGGAATGTAAACCTTTCATGGTCAATTCCCATGCATTTAAGAATCGTGGCATTGAAGTCGTTGATATGAACGGGTCGCTCGGTGACGTTGTAACTGAAGTCATCCGTCTCGCCGACCGTCGTGCCGCCTTTAATCCCGCCGCCCGCTAACCACATCGGAAAGCAGCGGGGATGGTGGTCGCGCCCATAGTTTTCCTTCGACAATCCGCCTTGGCAATAAACCGTTCGTCCGAACTCGCCGCCCCAAACGACCAGCGTCGAATCGAGCAGCCCGCGTTGCTTCAGGTCCTTTAGCAATGCCGCACAGGGTTGATCGACGTCGCTGCACTGTTTTGGTAGGTCGCCTGCGATGTTGCCGTGCTGGTCCCAGCCGCGATGCAACAATTGCACAACTCGCACACCTCGTTCGACCAACCGCCGGGCCAACAATGCACTGGCGGCGAACGTTCCCGGCGTGTTGACCTCCGGGCCGTACATCGCAAGCGTTTCGGGCGATTCATCGGACCAATTCGTCAAATCGGGAACGCTGGTCTGCATCCGAAACGCCATCTCATACTGAGCGATTCGGGTTTGAATCTCGGGGTCGCCCAACTGTTCAAAACGATGCTGGTTCAAACGGCCGAGCGTGTCGAGCATCGCGCGGCGGTCGTCGCGGGAAACGCCGGGTGGATCGGGCAAATACAGCACCGGATCGCCACCACTGCGAAGCGCGACGCCGTTGTGACGCGTCGCCAAAAATCCGCTGCTCCACATTCGTGTGAACAACGCCTGTGCCGCTGCGGTCGACGACCAGGTTGGTGTCAGTGCGACGAACGCTGGCAAATCGTTACTCTCGCTGCCCAGGCCGTAAGCCAACCAACTGCCCAAGCTCGGTTTGCCCGGCACCTCGCTGCCGGTCATCACAAACGTACAAGCCGGATCGTGATTGATCGCATTGGTGTTTACTGATTTAACGAGCGCGATATCGTCAACGCAGCTGGCAGTGTGCGGCAACAATTCGCTGACCCAACGACCACACTCGCCATGCTGGGCGAACTTAAACTTGCTGGGCGCAACCGGGAAACGCTTCTGGCCGCTGGTCATCGTCGTGATCCGCTGGCCTTGCCGAATCGAATCGGGCAAATCCTTATCAAAGTGCTCTTCTAATCCAGGCTTATAGTCCCACATGTCAATCTGGGATGGCCCGCCGTTCATATGCAAATAGATCACCGAAGTCGCTTTGGGTGCGAAATGCGGCAACCCTTGCAGCGGCGGATTCATTCTAGAAATCGGATCGGATGAATCCGAACTGCCCGCTGCCAATGATCGGTTTTGAAACGCCGATTGGCCAGCCATCGTCGCTAGTGCAACAGCGCCCAATCGCAAACCGGCACCGCCAAAAAACTGGCGACNNGGCGGGTTCATCCTCGATTTCGCATCGGAACCGTCCGAACTGCCCGCACCAAACGCGTTTGTCCGCAAAGCCGATTGACCAGCCATTGTCGCTAAGGCCACAGCCCCCAAACGCAAACCGGCACCGCCAAAAAATTGGCGACGCGATTGCATCAGGTCGTATTCAAGTCTCGGATCCATATCAATGCTCCTATCGGGCCATTTCCCGCCGTGCGTTTAATTTCGCGTGACCGATTCATCTAAGTTCAAAATCAAATTAGCCAGCAACGTGTAAGCCGCTAACTCTCGGGCATCGACCGTCTTGGCCGGCTCGCTCTGGCCCATCGTGATCAACTTTGTCGCCGCATCGGCATCGCCAGCATACCGCTGCACAAACTGATTCAAAACT
>DNWZ01000071.1 GCA_003506095.1 Planctomycetaceae bacterium
GTCATCGCAAAGCGGAGAGGGCGGAATCCCGAGCACACGCAAGCGATCGAACGCCAATCGATCGATGAAGTTTTTCTCAGCAGGTGTGTCAGTCACCGGCAAACCCTGAGGAATCTCGGCCCGGAAAACCGTCACCTCGCCTTGAAAGCGAACCATCACGGCTGCTTCGCCTGGCGTAGCGGCGACTTTGACTAAGCCGCTGTCATGAACAAAGGCCATCTCGGGCTGGTTCGCTTCGTAAGACGCCAAGCGTGTCACATCACGTGACGAACCGTCGCTGTAGTGTCCTATAATCGACAGTTGTTGCTGTGCATTAAAGTTCATCCGGCGCACCGGTGGCGAAACTTCGATTCGCTTTAGCACGGGATCAGACTCGGTCCCATAGGGCATCCCTTGTCGAATCCAACTGGCGATTAGATCCCACTCATAAGTATCAGGCGTGATGCGTCGCCCGCCGCCGTGTGGCAAAAGGTTTGCTGGCTTAAGCAGCAGTAAACTGAATTCCGGTTCGGCTGGAAACACGCGACGCCCTGCCGCTTCGTGAACCAAGTATTCATAATCTTCGTCGGGATAAAATCCTAATAACGAAAGCTTAAACCCATTCTGGCCGTCTGACTTTCCGTGGCATCCGCCAGCGTTGCAACCGAGTCGCGTAAAGATCGGAACCACCTCGTTGACAAAATTGACCGCAAGTTCTTCGTTGCAAGCGGTCGCCTTGAGCGTAATGGTCGTGGTTTGATTGCCCGCTGCGGTTGCGGTAATCACCGCTTGGCCATCGGTCAGCGGCGTTACCAAACCGCCGGCCTTGACTTCCATCACGGCGGGGTCGCTGACCGAGAAACGAACGTCGTGCGTCAGATCATGACGCTGTTTGCTGGAATAGACTCCGGTCACGACCAACTGTTTTCTCGCGTTGCGGCCTTCCAAAACCGGAGTACCCGCGGGTTCAAACTCGATCGCAACCAGTTCACCAGGATGCCCCAATCCCGGCGCATCGATCGCGCCAACCGAATGGGCAAAGATGGCAAACGTCGCCAATACGACTGCGGTGAAGGCTGCGGTGCGATGGACGTAACGCATAGTCATGACTGCCTCGTGTGTGCGTCGATCTTCATTACGAAGGGGGGAAGGATTTTGGTGGGGGAAGCAGGCGGGAAAACTAATTGTTAAAGCGAAACCGAGAAACCAATTTTATTGAACATACTTAACGAGCCGTAGCGGGGACTTCTTGAACGCGAGCGATCCCGTCACCGCTGGACAGCAAAACCCGAGATCCGGACGCGTCATAGTGGGCATAATTTCCGATCCGCCCGACACGTGTCTCCCAAACCGCGGCATCGAGGTTCGGATCCCAAATGCGCAACTGGCCAGCATAACCATACGAAAAAAGTCGAGATCCGCTGGCATTAAACCCGACGCTATGAATGTAGTCGGTGTGACCCTGAAGCGTTCGCTGTGTCGCACCGGTTATAAGATTCAGCAGATAAACATTACGATCGGCACCAGCGACCGCGACCGTTTGACCATTGGGGTGAATCGCGACGCTGTAGATCGTTTCGTCGAGTGTGGCGAGTTGTTTTAATTGACGTCCGCCAACGATGTCCCACAGTCTGATCGTTCGATCGGCACCGGAAGATACCGCGAATGACTCGTCCGCAGTGATCGCGACGGCGTGCACAGCCCCCTGATGTCCACTCATTTGAAAACGCTGGCCGCCGGTGACCGCATCCCAAACACGCACCGTTTGGTCTGCACTGCACGATACGATCGTCTTGCCGTCGCGACTGGCCGCGACCCCATAAACCGGCCCGCCATGATTGAATTGCCGAATCGGTCCGGGAGCCGCGTATAACCACTGATCTACCTGGCCATCGGCATGCGAAGCATGAACCGACCGATTGTCAGCGGCAAAGGCGATCGACGTGATTGCGGACTCGACAGCCGTGTCCTGATGCAAGGATAATTCATTGCCCGGCTGAGGCGACTGTGGTGGTCGGGGCGGACCAAAAATCATCAAACGGTTGGTATCGGTGGCGACCGCCAACTTTTGGTTATCGCCGCTCCAAGCGATCGCGACGACGGCCCCATCCGCCGACAGTGTTTGCAAAGGTTCGGGGTTGGTCGGGTTCCAGATCAAAACCTTAGCATCGTCTGTGCCGGCGGCGATTCGCTGATTATCACCCCTAACCGCCACCGTCGTTGCGGCAGCGGTTGCACCACCATACTCACGCACCCGCTGTCCCGAACTCGAATCGGTCGATACCACAGGGCCTTCAGCCGAACAGGTCACGACTTGGGTGCCGCCGCTGATCAACACCATTTGCGTCAATTTCGGCTGTTGCACATCCAACGTTCTCAGCGACGATGATTGATAAATCGTGATCGACTTGTCCATCGATGCCGTAGCGAGCGAAACATTGTCGCTTAACCAGTGGACTGACGCGGGACCGGCGGTGTGCTGGGCGCACTGTTCCAGTGGCAAGCCGCTGGCTGCATCGAAAACCCTGACCACACCGTCTTCGCTAGCGGTGGCGATTCGCAGACTGTTGGCAGAGACTGAAACGGCGGAAATGGTTGCAGGATGTTCGATCTTATAAAGCAACTTTCCATCCGCGACATTCCAAACGCCCAACGACCGATCGCGACTTGCACTTACCAAACGTTGGCCATTTTCGGAAACGATTAATCGCGTGATGGCGTCGGAGTGGCCGACTAGCGTTTTGGAGGTTGAGCCATCACTGGTTAACAACTGCAAGACTTTGCCATCTTCGCCACCGACAAACAAACTTGCCGAATCAGGGCTGAGCGAAAAGGCTAGCCTTCCCGTTAATTCGGTAACCCAAAACGCTCGCAGCGAGCGATTAACCACTGCCGCGCTGTTGGATGTCGGGCTGAGTGTAATCAGCGATTGATCGTCCGTTGACCATGAAACCTTATGAACAGGATCGGCAACAGAGATCACTTCAGCGAGTCTCTGTTCTGGCAGACTGAAGATTCGCAGTTGTGTTTGATGATCAGCTACCGCAATCGACTTACCATCGCGGCTGATCACCGCATCGGCGATCTTTCCACCGATAGCGAAACTGGCCAAAGACGTGCCTTCAGCCGACGACCAGATGTCGATGTGGCCATCTGCGGACGCGGCAATCAGTTGCGAACCGTCATGGCTTGCTCGCAGCGTGTTGAGTTTTCCTTTCGCTGGCTTGAGCGGTGGAAGCGGCGATGCGTCGGTCTTCATCCGATAAACGCCATCGCCCTTGGTTGTCAGCAAGGCGAAGCTTAAATCGCCCGAACCGGCGACCAGATGCGTGATGGCGACTGGTTCCGATTCGGTCAAGGCGTTGTGAAGTTGCTTAACCGAAATCGGATTGATCCGAACGGCGTTGTCGCTGCCGGCCGAAACGACTCGAGCAGAACCATCGGCAAAGCCGACCGCATGAACCGGTTGTGCGTGATCTTGGAACCGCTGGGCCATTTGCGACGATTCGAGATCCCAAAGATAAACCGCCGCCGAGTCGCACGTTGAAACCAGTCGCAGCGAGTCTTGCGAAAACGCGACTTGGCGAACAGGCAAGGGATGCGCCAGTCGATTCCGCGGTGCAGCCGCTTGACCAGCGGTGCTGCTGGAAACCGCATCGACATCATAAACATAAACATGCTTGTCCTCGCTGGCTGCGGCCAAGCGTTTCCCGTCCGTGCTGATGCACAAATCCGAAACCGGTCCTTGCCCGACGGGGAAGAAATGATCAGGCGAGTCGCTGGCAAGTTTTGAATCGTTCAAAGTCCACTTGCGAACGACCCCCGCGCCGCCAGAAATGTATAATGATCGGCCATTGGGGGTGATCGCCAGCGTCCGGCAATCGGCATCCGGCAGCTTTACACTTTGATAAGGTGTTTGCTGATCCGGATCGGCAACCGGTTCATTAGGAACGAGCCACAGGTTTAAAGATTGATCGGCGTGAAGCGACGCGACCTGCAGTCCTGAAGCGAGAAAGGCGATGTCTCGAATCGACCCACCGGACGCTTTGCGGCTGTGCATCAGCGATCCGTCGGACAGATTCCAAACCGCAAACTGGCCCGCTTCGCTAGCCGCTGCAACTCGCTTTGCGTCGCCGCTGATCGTCACCGAAGTGATCGCGCCACCGAATCCACCAGGGACTTGCAAGGTACGGACCGCTTGTCCATTGTCCGCATTCCAAACGCGAACCGATTGGTCCTGTGAACCACTGATAATCAACTTGCCATCGGGCGTCGTCACCAAAGATCGTACCGGTTGCGAGTGGCCACTTGCGACGACCGGCTGCGTTGTCGGGACTTGCCAACGTCGAACCCAGCCGCGGCTATCAGCAGTCAAAAGGGTCGAGTCGCTGCGATCGTATGCCATCGCGGTGACCGCATCCGGAGCCCAAAGCGTCGCTTCGGCTGTTCCGTTGGCCGCATTCCAAAGCCGGATCTCGCCGCCGGAATCGGCTGACGCGATTTGTCCATCATCAGGACGAATGGCTAGGGCAGTCGGTAACGCAGCGTGCTTTCCCAATGAACGCACCGCTTGGCCAGATGCTTGCCACACCCGCACCGACTGGTCCTCTGATGCCGTCACATGCCATTGGCTGCTATTGCTGGAAGCCAACAAGCCGATCGGTTTTTCGTGGCCGATCGCTTGAGTCGCTGGAGCAGGAATCTGCCAACTTCGCACTGACGAATCGACGCCGGATGTAAAGAATTGTTGGTTGTCGCTGTGGAAGCGAATCTCAGTCACCGCGCCTTGATGTCCGCCGAAGCTGAGAACTTGGTCGCCGGTAGTGAGATTCAATACCACACCGTCACCATTATCTTGGCCAATCGCCACCAGCGTCTGGTTAGGTGAGATCGATAAGGCAGTGATCGTGGCCGGACGCTTTGCAAACTCTCGCACCACTTCGCCGCTGTCGAGATTGATCACCCGAGCAACCTGGTCTGATGTGGAAACGACCGCCAGCGATTGGTTCTTGGCAACGGCAAAGTGTGTGATCGGCAATTCGATCGTTCCGGTCTGGCGATGCGCTGGTGCGGGCAGTTGCCAAATTCGAATCAGACCGTCAGTCCCGGCCGCAAACAGTTGTTGATTGTTGCTGTGAAAGGCGAGCGAGATAATTGGCACGCCTGTGTCAAACTGCCCCTGTGGTTGTTCCAGAAACGGACTCCACAAACGGACTCGCCCGGTCTGGTCGGCGGTTGCCAACAGATTGCCGTCACCGCGAATCGCAACCGCAGTCAACGAAGCGTCGTGACCGAGAAACGAAGTCGAAAGCGTGCTTGCATCGGCTAAAGGATCTGTTGCTTTAACCTTTGCAAGATCCCAAAGCCGCAATCGACGGTCCACTCCGATCGATGCGAGCCAGCGACCATCGGTTGTCCGCTGCAATCCCGTCGTTGCCCCCTCGTGGCCGTCGACCCGCGAGATCGGCTTCACCTGAGGAACGTCCCACAAACGAACGGTGTTGTCCTGGGCACCTGTGACCAACGTTTGCCCATCACCGCTGATTGCTAGTGCATAGAGTGGTCCGGTGTGCCCCAAATACTGACGAATCTCTTGTTGATTTTGCAGATCCCACAACCTGGCCGTTTCGTCAGTGCTGGCCGTAATCGCTCGAAGTCCGTCGGGTGTAAAAACACCCATCGTGATCGCTGACAAATGACCGTTAAGTTCGATCGTTTTGCTTGCTGGCTGGGCAACCAGAGCCGCAGCGCTCAGCGCCACGGATAACCCACAAACGATCGCCAGCAATCGTGTGCAACCGGCGAGCTCGACTTGCTGGCGAGATCGATCGATGAACTCATTTTCATCCGTCAGTTGGGATCGACGTCCAACGGCTTGCCAAAGCGATTTGGCAAGCCCGTGCAATGAATTGGCCATCGTTCAACGCAGCCTTTTAGTCTTAGACCAATTCGCGGATCGGTTTGCCGTTTTCAACCATATAAGTCGGGCGCCCGGCTTGATTGGTGAACTGGATCCGCCGATCGATCCCTAAGACATGGAACACGGTCGCCATCAGGTCTTGGGGAGTGATCGCCGTTGTCTTTGGTACGTCGACCTTTTCCGCCGATTCGCCAACCACTTGCCCCATCTTTAAACCACCGCCAGCGAGCGCCAGCGTGCTCAGCGGAGCCCAGTGATCGCGGCCGCCGCTTCCATTAATCTTAGGCGTGCGTCCGAACTCACCGCTGATCACCAACAGAACATCATCGCTCATACCACGCAGCGCCAGGTCTTCGACGAACGCGGCAACCGCTTGGTCAACTTGCGGCCCAAGGTTGTCCATCGACGCTTTGATGTTGCCGTGCATGTCCCAGCCGCCGAACGACACGGTTACAAAACCGCAACCCGCTTCGCACAATCGCCGGGCCTGCAACATTTGTTGTCCCAAGCCTTTACCGTATCGATCGACCACACGTGGATCCTCATACTTCAAGTCAAACGCTTGAGGCGAACGGCTGAGGATGATATTGAACGCCTGTTCGTCGAAGGAATCGAGGCCTTTGACCAGTCCGCTGCGGTCGGCTTCGCGACGAAGGTTATC
>DNWZ01000533.1 GCA_003506095.1 Planctomycetaceae bacterium
TTATCGATGATTGACGGACTAGCGGGCGTGTGCTGGGCGATGCGTGAAAGCCTCGCCGCTGGTCGCTGCGAAGTCGGCTGCTACCGTTGTCACGCTCTACCGGCGCAAAACTCGTCGCCGCTCTCGCTGCTACGGCCACTTACAACGGGCCTGTAGACGATCGCGTTCATTTTTACTGCAAAGCTAATTGCATCCAGCGCGGCGGACACTGCTGGGACCAGCATCGCCACCCATAAGATTGAACTGCAGGCAATGGGTTGGTTAACTGCCAATCATGCGAAAGGCAAAACCATTGTTTCTTAAATTGCACGAGTAAGAACGACGGCTTTTGCTGGTTCAGAGCCTTCCTTAAAGCACAGGGCCAAGCATTGCAATCGTGTTGTTGATCAACCGGCGTTGCAGGGACCACTGTTTGATCGTTTCAAGGGTTATCGGGCGAGAGCGATCCAGATACTCTTGCTGGCGAACGCGCATTGCCTGTGTTAGTTCCGGATCGTGCAGGAGGATATTGTTTTCGTAGTTCAGTTCAAAGCTGCGACGGTCCATATTGGCCGAACCGATCAGCGTGATTTCGCCATCCACGGTCATTGACTTGGTGTGCAGGAGTCCGCCTTCGAATTCGAAAATACTCACTCCGGCTTCGAGCAAGCCCTCGTAGTAACTGCGGCTGGCCGCAGCAACGACCCACGAATCATTACGAGCCGGAAAAATGATTGTCGTGGCCACTCCGCGACGGGCGCTCGCACAAAGCGACGACTGCATCGATTCGTTGGGTACAAAATACGGCGTGGTGACAACGAGTTCGTTGCGTGCCGCGTACATCAAGTTTTCAAACATCTCGGGCATCGCGGAATTGCGAACAGTTGGCCCAGTGCCGATTACCTGAGCCGTAAATCCCGGCTGGATATCCTGCAGCGGCTCAGTCAGGATCGCTGCCAAATCCTCGTCCACGTGTGCCATCCAGTCGCTGGCAAACAGGTGCTGGTTCTGCCGGACGACAGGGCCTTCGAATCGGATCATGGCATCCACCCAGGGAGCGAACTTAGCTTTCACCAGAAACTCAGGGTCTGCACAATTCTGGCTTCCGCAATAAGTGATGCGATTGTCGATCACCACGATCTTTCGGTGGTTACGCAGATCGATGCGTCCCTTGAGCGGACGCAGTAGTGGATTGCCGATCGGTAGCGCCGCCGCGACACTGACCCCCGTATCACGCATCTCTTTCCAGTGCCGGGAATGGATCATTGTCCGAGAACCAAGACCATCGGCCATTGCGCGGCAGGCTACCTTTCTCGCTGCGGCACGTTTCAATGCCTCGACAACCTTTAGGCCGTTCTTGTCGGGCAGCCAAATGTAAAAGATCAGGTGGACGTGATCGGTCGCGGCGTCAATGTCTGCGACGAGTTGATCGATGGTGGAATTTGAGTCCTGCATCAATCGGGCTTGGTTTCCGCCAACCGGGTTGAAGCCGTTGACCGATTGACCGACTTGAAACAGATGAGCGTAAAGCTTAGGCACAGCAGGCTGACAAGCGGCAGAATCGATTCCAGGAACTTGCCGGACTTCCGGCATCGCTGTCAGCACTTTTCTAAATCGCATTGCTCGCTTACGCCCGACGCTGGTTTCGCCGAGCAACAGATACGCAATGATTCCAACGACTGGTAAAGCACCGATGACCACAACCCAAGCCGCACGTGATGCAGGTTCGCGATGTGGTCGCAATACAGCACGAACCATCGTGCCCAGATGGATGACGGCGTAGCATGCGGTCCAAAGCAGGGCGAAGAGCTGATTCTCTGTCACGTGCGGGTTCTTGATCTTTTGAGCGGAATGGCGGCCGGAGCCGCCATGGCGGTTGCCTGGAGGGCTATCTGCAACAAGGTACTTCAAAACGTGTCGTTGTTGGGCAACTGCATTCTTGAATCTGAGTCCGTTGTCGCCAACGGGTAGATAATCTAGCCGACTGTGAACATCTGGTCTAAACGTTGCCCGACACCAAGTAATTCGTGAAGCGCCCATCGCCGTGTCGACCTGCGGTGGTTGAGAAATCAACTGTAACGCATTCGTATCCGAGAGAGAGTCAAGTTGATCGACGGTTGGTTTGCGTTGGCTGCAGGTACCATCACCGAGCGATACTGACTGCAAAGTGGCCAACAATGCAACGGCTTCTTGCCATGCAGATCATCGCTTTGAGCTGTATAAAACGGGCCAACGCTTGCCTCGGGCTAGTTGCTGCTAAACCGGTGGCTGACGTTGTCACTCACTACTGCCACAACTCCAGCGGTCGACCTCGCTGTTAGGGTCGTTTGCAACGAGCCTGTCGACCATCGCGTTTGATAAAACTGCGTGGTTACCCGCATCCGGTGCGATGGTGGCGGCCGCGATGATTTGATTCGGGCCACCGGATATTTCTCAAGGATGATCACATCGATCACGGTGGTCACACGACAGACCAATGCACCGGTCCTGTCGGCCCGCTCCTCTCAGCACTTCTGACCAGCGTGTTCCCCATGCTCGTGGTACAGGAATTGGGGACTCGTTCAGGCCATTTCGAAATCTGCCGGACCCGTCAAAATCCTCGATATCTTAGGCGGAAACTCACCGACGGAAATCGGCGGCTTGGAGTCCGTGTTTCGACAACAGTTTGTGCAGCCCTTGTCGTGACATGCCAGCTTGGCGTGCTGCTTCGGACACGTTGCCGGCGTAATGTTTGAGCAGATTGACCAGGTATTGATACTCAGCCAACGCCATCGCTTCGTCCCTGGACGCTGATGTGACACTTGCTGAGTGTTCCGGTATCGCAGAGTGTCCAGCGTTGAAAGTTGAAATCGCCCTATGTCCCAGTTGTTGTTCGTTGCCTGGGTTGGCCACTGAAGCGATAGCGGATGCCGAATCAGAGTCGCGGATGATCGACGGCAGGCCCCCGACGTCGATCAATCCCTCACGCGTTAACGCGATCGTTCGCTCGATCACGTTGCGAAGTTCACGAATATTCCCGGGCCACGCGTAGCGGCACAAGCATTCCATGGCTGCGGGCGTAAAGCCTTCGATGGGTGACCCCTTTGGCAATAGCGATTGGAGATAGTAATCCGTCAATCTGATGATGTCGTCGCCGCGTTGTCGCAGCGGCGGCAAGTCGATGTGGATCACGCCCAAGCGATAGAACAGGTCTTGCCGAAAGCGTCCAACGTTGACTTCCATTTGCAAGTCGCGATTGGTGGCGCAAATGAAACGTGTGCTGACCTTCACCGGGGTATGACTTCCGACGGGAGTGAAGGTTTGTTCTTGGACCGCGCGAAGCAGTTTCGCTTGCATCGGTAGGGGCAACTCACCCAGTTCGTCAAAGAACGCCGTTCCGCCGTCGCATTGCTTTAACAAACCCGCTTGGTCGCTGACCGCGCCGGTGAACGATCCTTTTTTATGGCCGAACAACATCGACTCGAACAGCGACTCTGGGATCGCGGTGCAGTCGATCACTTGGCACATCCCGTCGCGTCGGTGGCTGTGGTTGTGAATCGTCTTCGCAACCACTTCCTTACCCGTCCCACTTTCGCCGGTGATCAAGATGTTGGTGTCGCTACCAGCGACACGGTCGATGATTTCGTACAGTTCCAACATGGGCAGACTGCAGCCGATCATGTTGGGAAAAATCTTGGTCCATTCATTGCTGTCACGCATCAGCGGCGGTTGGTAGGCACGTGATGTGGCGGGCAACGCGAGTGCTCGTCGGACGCTGCCCAGTAGGTCTTCGAATTTGACGGGCTTGAGCAGGTAATCGGTGATCCCCAACCGAATGCTCTCGATCGCCGTCGGTACACTGGGCACGCCCGTGACGACGATGATCGGCGCATTGTTGGGGCTCTCGCTATGTTCGTGTAAAAATTCCAGTTTCAAGTTGCCGGGCATGTTCAAGTCCGACAACACGAGGTCGAACGTTTCTTCACGAAGTTTGGCGATTGCTGAATGCGCGTCGGGGACGCACACGCAGTGGTAGCCGGCTTTTTCAAGCAGCGCACCGGTGGTTCGCAAGTACAGCGGTTCGTCGTCGGCGATCAGGATTCGTTGTTGGGTTGAATTCATGATGCGATTCCTCGGGGCAATGTGATCGTGAACGTGCTGCCTTTGCCAACGATTGATTCAACGCTCAGCGATCCGTCCATGCCTTCGGTCAGGTTTCGAGAGACCGACAGTCCTAAACCCATGCCTTCCTTCAATTCACCCTTCGTCGTAAAGAACGGTTCAAAAATATGCTTCATCGTCGACTCGTCGATCCCGCAACCTTCGTCTTTGACAATGACCCGAAACCGATCGGATTCAAACTCGGTAAGCACTGTGACCTCGCTGGAGGGTTTCGATGCTTGAATCGCGTTCCGGACTAGATTGAATAACACTTGTTTAAGTTCGCCCTCTGGTAAGCACACACGGTCGCCTTCGGCATCTTTGGTCTGCCAATCGTTGGCAAATCGCAAATGGACTTGGTACCGCCGCGCAATGGGCTCACACAAAAGTGATACATCGCGGATCGTTTTTTGAACCGAGAACTCCGCCGATCGCTGTGGGCTGCGACGGTAGAGTTGATACATTTGATGAATGATCGAACGGATGCGTTCGATTTCTTGGTCAACCAATTCGAGCAGTTCGTAATGCTCGTGCTCGGGCGTCAGGCTATCACGAAACAACGCAAAGGCGTTGCGGATACCGGCTAGTGGATTATTGACTTCGTGAGCGACACCGGCGGCGAGTTCCCCCAGCGCAGCGAGCTTTTCCATCTGCTGCCGGTGCTTTTCAAGCTGCGCGATCCGTGCGGTGCGTTCTTGGACGAGTTGTTCGAGGTGTTCGGTGTACAACCGAAGTTGTTCCTTGAGTCCTTGTCGGTCAGTTATGTCGCGAATACTGGTACGGAAGCCCAGGTGCTTGCTATCGTCGCCATACATGGATTGCCACGACACGGCCATCCATCGTTCCTGGCCATCGCGAGTGACGATTTCAAATTCGAGATCGTTGCGAGATTTTCCGGCGATGGCTTCGGCCATCATCTTTCGCATCTGCTCACGATCTTTTTCGGCAACGATCGGCAACGGATAGTCCGCCATCGTCATGCATTGCTCGGTCGTGTAACCAGTCATCCGCTTGACGGCATCGTTGACCCACACAAGTTTGCCATGGGGATCGTGCCAACTTTCCCAGTCGTAGGTGTAGTTGGCAACAACACGAAAGAACACGTCGTTGATCGAGTCGTCACGGAAGTGGGAGTAAGGCATCGCAGCAGCAGGTAAGAGCATCATCAATGGGAGGTAACGAGTGCCAACGCACAAGCCGTACCCAATGCGTAAACGCCCATTTTCACTGATCCAATGCCATCTGTCACCTGTGGTTTGCGTCAACCGACGGTGACGGTGTCGCCATTCGTTTCCACCTGAGCTTGCGAAGATGGCCCGACACGTTGAATAGCCGAAGCTGCTTTTCGATCCATCGGGCCACAGAGGAGTACGACGAATATTGGTGCATACGATTTGTCGAACGAAGATGATCGGATGGTCGTCTTTAACACCCTGAGACGAAAGTCGCTACCGCGTTCGCCGTGTTCCGGGGTGATGAAGTGCCGCACGACTGCTGCGTTGCCAGCCCCAACTCTTCTTCGCTGGCGTATGCGTCTTCGGCTTGTACGTCTTTGGCTCGGACCAGACAGACTTCCAGTGATTCATGATCATCGGTTGGTGATGGCGGACGTGATTGTCCTTCTGTTTGTGGTCATTTTCCCAGAATCCGCGTTCGGGGTGCTGGCGTCGTTCGGCCGTACTGCGGATCTTTTTCGCTTCGGCGATCGGCGCATTCCCCACGCTCGCTGCCACGACGGCGACAACAATCAATGCACGCAGTTTCGGATTCATATTGCACCTTGTTTTGTTAAAAGACTTCTAAGGCGAACCCTTTCTGGTTCGGTGGTGCTGTATCGCACGACGGGTACCAATCAGGTTGAATGAAGCCGGTCGTTAAGCCAAAACAGCTCTCAAACCCATCGATTACCGGGGTCAAATGATTTCAAGGATTTTTGACAGCCTCATTCATCAGGCATCATGCAGACTTCGTTTTCGCTGCGATGTCATGCGACGGCGACAGTCGGCTTTGACAGTGTCAACCGGCATCAACTGCGTCATTGGCACGCGGAGTGCTTTAGTGATTGTCGAAAATGCTCTGCCATCATGCAGACGATTTCCCTGGCTCTCCGTCAAAGGACGACACGATGTTGGTGCTTTCAAGAAAACTGCAAGAGTCGATCACCCTGCCTGATTCTGGCGTCACCATCACGGTGTTGCGAATCAGCGGCGAGCGAATTCAATTGGGCATTGAAGCTCCCAAGGAGGTCAGCATCTTACGCGAGGAATTACGCGATAAAGCCGAGGTCGAAGCCGCCACGACTGCGGAACCGCACGGTCGCTGGCGAAGGCTCGTGAATTGAGCCCTACTGCGACATGTGTCCCACTGATCCGCATTGATCATGGATCTGGCAAGCCAGTCACTCGGACGGTTGAAGTCCTGCGTTCGATGCTGGATCGCGAACCCGCCTTCCTGGACACTGCTGAATTCCATCGAACGTCGCGACTTCATTTTATTGAGGGAACGGAAGCGATTGGCGCTCATGAACTGGCGAATACCGTCAAGCATCGTGGGGATCGCGTCGGGAGCTTCGCGGTAGACCGCTGAAACCACCGCGCTCGCGTCTGCGCCGGCCAACAGCACTTTGATCAGGTCGCTCGGGCGAGCGACCCCGCCGCTTCCTGTCTCAGCGGCATCGTTGGGCAATGGCCATAGACGCTCATCAACGCCCGCAACATCGGAGAAATTGAACCGGGCGGTGTGAGTCCCCAGTCCGATTGCAGTTGGAAGTTGTGCAGTTCGATGTCGATCTCCGGGGCGCGTGCATAAAGAACCAGGCCTTGCATGCAAGAGACGAGACGACACGCCAGCGTCACTGACGCTTGCGTATTCGCGTTGTAACTTCAAGAACAACGGAACACGGATTGGCGACATCGCTGAACCGTCAACAGTGGTTGCCTACAACGCGGCTAGTTGACGCTGACCATCGGCGAAAGGGTCCCGAAACGATGTGAAACTGCGGATAGGACCAAGCGATTCCAAGGTGTGCGTCGCGCGGCACACTCATTGCGTTAGGTTTCCACAAGTCGATCGCGACAGAATCGCCGTTGACGATCCCCACCTCTTTCTTTCTAGTTCGCTTCAAAGAGTCAAACGCGATCATGGCACGAAACAAGCAAATCATCATCACGGCGGAAGACCGAGACCATTTGGAAGAACTCTTGGCTGGTTCTTTCGCCGAAGCGTTTCGTGACAAGCCGTACATGAACGACCTACGCAGCGAATTGTCCACCGCCAAGATTGTCGAACCGAGCGAGTTTCCCTTCGACGTTGTCACGATGAACTCGACCGTCCGACTGAAAGACATGAAAAGGCGAGCGACCGAGACGTTCAAGCTGGTCTATCCAGATGAAGCAAACATCGCCGAAGGACGGCTTTCCATTTTGGCACCGCTCGGGACGGCGATCTTTGGCTATCGCGTGGGTGATATCATCCGTTGGGAAATCCTCAGCGGTGAAGGCCGCTGGCGAGTCGAGGAAGTTGTCTCCCAGCCGAAACGCGAAAGCATCGCCGTGTGATTAGTACGCCAGGTTTCCAGCCTGGTATTTCAGAATCAACAGGCTTGAAGCCTGTCTCACTTCTCCCTTTTTCTCTTGGAGAACCTCCGATGAAAGTTTCCGTGATGTCGTCGATCGACAACTTCAGTTTCCACGGACGCAATTCGGTGCAATCGCCGCTTCTAAGTTTGCTGGCTTGTTTCACACCGAAGATCATTCAAGTGTCCGTGCTGGGCACTGATGAGAATGGTCCACGTGGCGGCGTTGACAAGCTCGGTCGGATCAACGTCGTGATGCCCGGTATTGGAACCGTGATTACAACTGCGCGGCGTGAAAACCTGGTGGCGGCTGTCAGTGCTGCCGCTCGACGAGCCCGTCGGATAGTGGTTGGCGAATTGATCCGCGCGTCGTCAGTGTTTCGCGGCTATAGGGCACAATCGTTCTGCGGCCCGATTCACCGGAGCAACCGCACTAACGCATGATCAGGAGATTC
Organism: Planctomycetaceae bacterium; assembly: GCA_003506095.1. Lineage (GTDB taxonomy): Bacteria > Planctomycetota > Planctomycetia > Pirellulales > Pirellulaceae > UBA6163. The sequence goes on from DNWZ01000533.1 coordinate 8,149, forward strand.
GACACGACCGAGACCAGCATTGCTGGTGTCAATCCGAACAGCGTAGTGAGAAGGTTGCGCGTCCGGAACCGTTGCAACGGCAACCCGCCGAAATTCAACATCTGAGGGGTTTTGAAACTTGGATCACTCCACCTGGCGCTAGTCGCAACCATCATGATCGACAAGCGAAGTCAACAAGGGGTCTCTTTCATCGCTCACGCCGTTGTTCTGAGTGAAGGACCGGGTGTCGAACCTCGACAGTAGGACAGGTCGAGAGCCTGTCCTACATATTCCCAGACAATCGTTCGCTGCCAATTTAATTAGCAGTGTCACCAGAACGCTACGGGTTTATCGACCGCCGGGGCGTTGACGACGGTCCTGGATACTTCGTTGCCAGCCCCAAGATGCGTTGCTCTTCTTCGGTGCTGGACGATAGATCTTTTGTTGATGCAGGAAGCTAAACGGTTGCCCTTCCTGGTGGTGCGTGTCTTGATGTCGTACCACGGGGTCGTGTGACGAATCCCAGAAACCTTTGTCTGGGCTTTGCCGACGTTCAGCTGTGCTACGGATTTTGCCAGCTTCTGCTAAAGAAGCCGAGCTGATGACACTTCCTGCGACGGCAATCATCAAGAACATTTTCAATTGCTTACTCATTGTCATACCTCAAAGTGTTAACGAAACGTGACGCCCTTCCTTGGGGACGTTTGAGGTAAAGCGAGAGGTGTGCCAATTCGGTTTTCGCAGCTTGGATTGGTCGCGAGTGAAGATCGCTATCACGATCAAGACCAGGCGTTTTCCGCATTCAAAGCGAGCGGAGAAGTTCAGTGAAAATTTATAGAAAGCTGGGTTGGCCATTCCCGCCTTGCGCAAACGATCCTTTGGGTGTTCCCCCGTTTTGACATTAGATGCCTTGGTGTAAACCGCCGGCGTCACATTTGATCACAGTCGGATCGGCTTCGACGCTGCATTGCCTTCGTGGATGGGCGCAAGGCAATCCTACTGAGCGTCACCGAAGCTCATCCGCACGGCTGTTGTGGCGTTTGAGCAGCTTCAACAAACCTTGACGCGATAATCCGGCCTGTCGCGCAGCGCTAATGCTCACACACTGTGCGTTGGCCCAGGACTAGTGGATGCGATTGCTCTGCCAGCGTGTGGCGCAATGGGCCAATCACGCGGAAGGTGAGACGGGGCGGTGCAAAGGCGAATCGAAGCGATCGCGAAACAAGACGACCAGCCTGAAGCGGAAGGGTGCCTTTCATCAAGCGATACATTCCTATCGCCACTAACGATTGAAGAGCAATTCGATCCGATCGGACCTTGCCCGAGCCAAAGTCGCACGCGTTGCAGCGACAAAGGATTCCTTGCGATGTCGATTCAGGAATATTTGGCATTGTTGGATTGGTCGGCACGGCAAGTGGAACCGGGCAAGCGAGGCAGCACGCCCGTCAATGTTCCGCCGGTGCTCAAGCGACTGGGCCTCGACAGTGCGTCGTGGTGTGAACTGATCATCGACTTTGGAAAATTGTTCTGCACGGTTGCGGGGCGACCCGAGCAGGTCGACTCGCTACGTAGCCATCGGACGCATCGGCATCACCATCTTCGCCGCCGGGATCGAGAGCTGTTCACATCGATTTGACGTAGTTGCCAAACGCTCTTCTTGAAGGTGTGCCAGTCGCTTTCAAATCAGCGGCACATCAGGACACGGCGTGGCTGCATGCTGCGACAAACGCCCACGGGATACGGTGTCAATTGACCGAAGCCCCATTCCGTATCAGACCGATACTTCGTCAACACCAGTGCAACCACGTTTTCTATCGAATAAGCTACATGGCGCAACGAGCAAAATGCTATGTCCCTATGTTTGCTCAAATGCTATGTCCCTATGTTTGCTCAAATGCTATGTCCCTATGTTTGCTCCTGTTTTCCACGTTGAAGTTCCAATAAGCGTCCCCGCCACACAATCGCCATAACAGTAATCCCACCAACAAATCCAGCGATATAGCTGGCGTTGTGTGTCCAATAGCAAACAAGGAAAGGTATGTGGTGTTCACTCGGAACACGAGAGACCCACGGTTCCACCATCCAAATCCAGCCATTTAAAGCGGCTATGAATCCGACAGTGCCTGCCATGATGGCGAAGCAGGCGGAAGAAAGCATCAAGATCGTAATCGGTCGAATTAGCTGGGCTGCTGTTCGTTTTGGCATTTTCCCTGCTCTTGCAAAGACCGCCAGAGGAATGCCGAGTATCAGACCGACCCACCACGTCGCAAGAATGCCCCAGCCGATGCCGAGCAGCGTTGGATTTAACGTTTCAAACATTGGGGCATGAAAGACGGTAAAGTACTCCAGGCATAGCCGAACCGTGACTTGGTCATGGATAATCCCGTAGATTACGCATGCTAGAATCGTCAAACCGATGATCGATAGAGACTTCATGTTGCAATCGTTCCTCAAGTCAGCAAGATTTTTTACTTTCAATCTATCGAAATCTCAGTGAATATCGCCTGCCTCAACAGCCTGCCATGCCTTACCTGATTCGACGGTGATTGCAGTCAGCCACGTCACTTGTTGTTCACGCGATGCGTTTTTCTTGATTTTACGTAGGAACAAATTTGGTTACACTGCGATTCGTTTACCCCCACTGGGCGAAACTGCAAGAGGGTAAGTTGAAACTGGATCAGTTTGCGAAGTCGCAAATCGCTTTCGGCCAACTTCCTGTGATCATTCTCGGCGACTCAAAGAATAAACTCGAGGAGGTTTAAGCGATGTTCGGAACCGCTAGATGTACCGCATTCTTCTTAGCCTTCCTGGTATGCGTACCGTTTGCCAATGCGGCGGCCGATGACGCGTTCTTTGAATCGAAAGTGCGACCGCTGCTTATCTCGCGATGTTATGAATGCCATAGCGGTACGAAGACGATGGGCGGCCTGGCTCTTGATACGCGAGATGGTTGGCAAAAGGGGGGTGACTCTGGAACGGCAATCGTACCTGGGAAGCCGGGCGAAAGTCTACTGATTGATGCCATCAATTACGGTTCGCTGGAGATGCCCCCGGCGGAGAAAGGAGAAAAGCTTTCGGCGGACGAAATCGCCGTGCTCACCAAGTGGGTCGCCACGGGAGCGCACGATCCGCGTGTTCGGAAAGCGAAGCTTGGCGGTATGACGTTGAACGAGGCAGAAAGCTGGTGGTCCTTCCAACCACTGCCCGCGGCCGATCCATCGCCGTCGTTCGCGAATATCGACGCTTTCATCCAACAGCGACTAACGGCCAACGCTGTCGCACCCGCTCCGCTCGCCGATAAACGAACACTCATTCGCCGCGCCACATTCGACCTGACCGGTCTGCCACCAACACCGCAAGAAGTTGATGCGTTTCTTGCTGATGATTCGATGGATGCGTTCGCTAACGTGGTCGAGCGTCTCTTGGCTTCTCCGCAATACGGCGTGCACTGGGGGCGTCATTGGCTGGACGTTGTTCGGTACGCCGACACTGCCGGCGAGAACACAGACCGACCGCTGTCGCACGCATGGCGTTATCGCAACTGGGTGTTCGATGCGTTCAATCGCGACATGCGTTATGACGACTTCGTTCGCTGGCAGATTGCGGGCGACATTGTGTGCAACAATGCAGAAGATCCTCAACGAAGCGAAGGGATTGTGGCCACGGGCTATCTCGCCATCGCGCGACGATTTGGCCACGACATCGAAAAGGACATGTACCTCACCATCGAGGACGTAATCGACAACGTGGGAAAGAACTTCCTAGGCCTGACGACCGGTTGTGCCCGTTGTCACGACCACAAATATGATCCTATCACTGCCGAAGACTACTACGCGCTCTATGGGATCTTCGAAAGCACACGTTTCGCCTTTCCCGGTTGTGAACCCCATGGCCAGCCGCGCGACATGGTGCCACTGTTTTCGCCGCAGCAAGTGGAAGCGATCATGCAGCCCTGGCGGGAACAGAATGCGAAGGTTGAAGCGGAGAAGAAACGCCGGGCCGACTTGACGAGTGCTGCGCAGCAAGCGATCAACGGTGCCGCGGCAGAGAAAACGCACCTGCTGGCAAGTGCGGTTGTGGAGGAAGGTCAATCGGTGAATTTTGATGTAAAGAAGACCAAGGTTCGCAAGGGCGAAGTGATTCAACTTACTGTCTCACCTGGTGGAAATCATGGTGCCGATAGCACGCTGGTCGAGTGGATCATCCGCGAATCAGGCGGTGCGCAGCGGGTCTGGAACACGGCGGACTTGGTGCATAGTCTCACACAGCAGAATCCTTATCCTGATCGCGACACTGCTCAGTGGTGCTTCATCGAAGTCACACCCACGGGCCCAAGTTTTCTGGTTGAGAAAGCGGATTCGATCGATGGTAACAGCGCTCTTAAAAAGTGGAGCAACGGTGACACGCCATTGGTCTTCGTGAACTCCGCTGATCAGCAGGTGGTGGTGTGGACGACGCTGCAGGCTGAATCGTTCTTTGTGCATCCGGGGCCCACTCACCCTGTCGCCGTGGCCTGGATAAGTCCGTTTGATGGTGAGGTTGCAGTCAAGGGCCGCGTGGCAGACGTGCATCCCGCAAAGCTTGATGGAGTATCGTTTGAGCTGCAGCACATCGCGGCGCCTGACTATGGGCCAGCGATGGTCGCTTTGGAAAGGACGTTGATGGACAACGTGGTTGAAGTCGCACCCGCGCCAGTGATTCCCGTGGCCTATGCGGTGGTCGAGGCAACGGCAAAGAATGCTCGTTTTCAACAGCGCGGAGATCCCGAGAAGCTCGGTGATGAAGTGCCACGCAGATGGCTTACGATTTTCGGCGGCGATACGTTATCAGCGGATCGCAAAGGCAGCAGTGGACGCGAGGATCTTGCCGAGTGGATTGTACGTTCACCGCTTGCGGCCCGCGTGATGACAAACCGCATTTGGGAGTGGCATTTCGGTCGCGGACTCGTGCCATCGTCGAATGATTTTGGTGCACGTGGCGAGCAGCCCAGCGACGCGGAACTGCTCGACTGGCTCGCCGCGCAGTTTGTCGAAGGTGGTTTCAGCGTGAAGTCGATGCACCGCCTGATCATGAGCAGTGCCGCTTATCAACGTGCCAGCATCGCACTTGCTGCCGCCGATCCCGACAACCGACTGTTAGCACACTTTACGCGCCGCCGCCTGACCGCTGAAGAGATGCGTGACAGCCTACTGGCCGTATCCAGTCAACTCGATCTGTTGCCCGCCGAAGCGCATCCGTTTCCCGAGGAGAGCACTTGGGGGTACACGCAGCACAATCCATTCCATGCTGTATATGAGACGAATAAACGCAGTGCCTATTTGATGGTACAGCGTCAGCGGCGGCATCCTTTTCTTTCGCTCTTTGATGGTGCGGATCCGAACGCCACGACGGCAGCGCGCCAGACGACAACCGTCCCCACACAGGCGCTCTATTTCTTAAATGATCCATTCTTCCATGCTCAAGCTGCGGCCCTAGCCGAAACCGTCTTGGGCAAGCCGGATGATGAAGCACGTTTAAAGGAAATCTACCGCAAGTTGTTTGGGCGCCAACCGACCCAAGCAGAACAAGAACGGGCTCAAAACTTCCTTAGCAATTACCCTGGCGAGGAGATGGCAAAATGGTCAGCGATGTCAAGGATTCTGTTAGCAAGCAACGAGTTCATACACGTGGACTAACTTACTGGCAAACCGAAGCTGTCGAAAAATGTGGGGCGAAAAATTTCGAAACCCTACCTCAGTTCCCCATTTTTCGACACACATCTTTCGACAACCTAAGCACAAATATAGGGCGGGCATGCCAATCATCCCATCAATAACAACAACACCGGTCTCGCAAGAAGCCTTCGGCAAGATCGCTTTTGATGTGATGCATCATGTATTTGCGATACATGACGAGTATGGTCGATTTTTTGACGAGATCATCTACAAACGCGAGCTTTCGCGGCGAATGACGGGACTCTAATTGGAAGTATCGGTCGAAGTTGTTCATCAGACATTTAGAAAAACCTTTTTCGCTGATGTAATCGCGAGCCGATCAGGACTGTTCGAGTTTAAGGCTGCTGAAGCCATCCATTCACGTCATCGGGCACAGACCACGCAGTATCTGCTGCTCTTTGGTTTGCATCACGCAAAAATCATCAACGTACGTCCCGAGGCGGTGGAACATGAGTTTGTCAATATCCTCTCTAACCTGAATGAATTGCGGAAACCAAGAATCCTGGACGCTTCGCTCCTTCTCGAATCGCCCGGAGCAGGAAACTTGCGTGAAATCTTGCTCAGCTTAATACATGATTGGGGAGCGGGACTTGACCTTGCCCTTTATGAAGAAGCGATCATACATTTCCTCGGAGGTGAATCAGCCGTCCTCTATAAAGTTCCCGTCACCGGGACTGGTGGTAAACTCGCCGAACAACAAATGCGCCTTGTCGCCCCAGATGCAGCCTTCAGGCTCACGGCCTTTTCACCCGGCAGTCCCAGTTACACCAAGTTTCGCACCCACGCCCAACGACTGCTCGACCACACACCATTGAACTTTATCCAGTGGATCAACATCCACCAAACCGAACTAACCTTCAACTCGATCCAACGCATCCAAAATACCAAGTCCTGAATAAAACTGTCGAAAGATGCGGGACGAAATACACCCGACCCGTACCTCCGTTCCCCATTTTTCGACAGCCATAAAAACAGAGGATCCCATAATGAATCCAACCCGCCGCCATTTCCTCCGTTCCGCTACGGCCAGTTCGATCCTGTTCCCTGGCATCGTGCAACAATTGATGGCCGAGGAATCTGGTCCTCTTGCAACGCGTGAGCCTCATTTTCCCGCGAAAGCCAAACGAGTGATCTTTCTCTTTATGACTGGCGGGGTTTCTCATGTCGATACGTTTGACCCAAAGCCGGAA
>DNWZ01000219.1 GCA_003506095.1 Planctomycetaceae bacterium
CCGATCGAGCCGATTCAGGTTGATCGGATTTTGAAGTTTCATTGTTTGGATGGGATTGGAAGTTTAACCGCTGGTAAGGATTTAAGAGACGATGGCGATTCTGCAACTTGACATACAAAACCTCAAACTGATGGACGGTGGCCGCATTGAAGCCGCGTTCCACCAGGAGGTGAAACACGTGGTGCTCGATCTGATGGATCGGCCCGGTGATGAACGTGAGCGATCGGTGACATTGAAAGTGATGTTCAAACCGATCTGCGATGAAACGGGCGAATGCGAACGGGTCAACGTCCGGATGGACATTGGATCCAAACTGCCAAGCCGCAAAACGCGAGTCTTCGACATGAAGGCCCGCAAATCTTCAAACGGTCCGATGCTGGTGTTCAACGAGGATTCCCTCGACAACGTCGACCAAACCACCATTTTTGATAACGAATAAGGATTAAACGAGAATCATGTTAGCTGAAATGATTTCTAAGATCGCCGAACTGACGCTCGGCGGAGTCGACTTTAAGGCCCATCCGTTGCCTGGTGGCCGTGAAGTGTTGGTGCGCCAGCCTGACGGCACTGTGACGCGTGAATCGATTCCGGCCGCTGATCGCAACTATGCGATGGGCGATCTCGATTCGTTCTCGATGATGATGAACGAGGCCGACAACGGAATCGTGTTCGTCGAACCAGGTACGGTTGGCAGGCCGTTGACCGTAACCGCGTTTTACAACGAAGACGATCGTCGCGAGTTTGTATCTTGGACGATCCAGCCGTCTCAACCGCTGTTGGCACTGTTAAGCCTCGGGACGTGGAGCAAGCAAAAGATCGTGGTCGAATTGATCCGCGACAAGTTGTTCGACTGTGTTCCGGCCGATCTGCTGGCCCAGCTGCGGTCGATCGACTTTTCGCGTCGCAACGACGGATCACGCTCGATTGAACACGGGCGCGAGAGTCTGGGGTGCAGTGTTGAAATGGCGGTCCAGACAAAGCGTGGCGAATTGCCCGAAGTGTTTGAGATTTCCTTGCCGTGGTATGCGACCGATCCGGTCAGCGAGGCCGCTTATCGGTTATCGGTGACGCTCGATCTGGACGCAATGAGCGAATCGATTCGTTTGGTTGTGCGTGGCGATGAACTGGAAAGCTGCAACCAACAAGCGTTGCGAATGGTGCGCGATTCTGTCGACTTGCAACTCAACGACGGCGGCGGAACGTTGCCGGTCGTGATCGGCGTTTCGCGGTAGCGCTGGTGTACCGACTTTAGTCGGAACTGTTGCGAAGCTCCTGCGGAACCGTTGCGGAGCTGTTGCGGCACAGTCGTATGTGATCAGGACAGGGATTTGGAAACATGGATTTCGCGGCAAAATTGGGCAGAGTATTAGCGATCGCCAACGCGCGACCGCTTTCGCCTGCCCAATTTTATCCACTCAAAACGGCGATCCTTACACATTACGGATCGCCTGACGGTGAAGACGTCCAGAAGATCGTCAAAATCTGCTATTCGTGCGCCGGAAGCGGCATGTATAGCGATACCCAAGAATGCCGACGCTGTATTGATGGAATCTATTCGACGCAACGTTTTCGGCTGAGACGCTGGAAGCTCGGTTCACGCGTCTTTCACCAGCCAATCGGACGTGAGTATGACGAGCTGCGACCGGTCACGATTCAAGGCAAGATCGAACATCGCCGACGATCGACGATTTTCGAAGCGACCGCGGCGCTAGCGATGGCATTTGATTCATCGTTCTATTTGAAAACGTTGGGCTCTGCCCCCAACGAACGATTCGGTCGAATTGTCGATCGATCGAACAAATTGTTTGCCTGGCTGGTCGACGGCGAACCGCTGCAAACATGGCTGAGCCGCTGCGAAGTGCAAGTGGTTCGATCGCGTGCGCAAATTATCAGGGAGGCGGATTTTCCGTTTTGAAAAATGGCAGAAACAAAAATTGAATGGGCCGACTTTACGTTTAATCCCTGGATCGGATGCACGAAGGTTTCGCCCGCCTGCGCGAACTGCTACGCAGAACGCGACTTCGATCATCGTTACGGCAAGGCGAAGTGGGGACCGAACGGGACGCGAGTTCTGACCAACGATGCGAACTGGCGGAAACCGTTGGCATGGAACAAGGCCGCGGCGGAATCATCGACACGCCCACGCGTCTTTTGTGCATCGCTTGCCGATGTGTTTGAGGATTGGCAGGGGCCGATTCTGGATCACCAAACCTACGCACAGTGTTTGATTGATTCTGAGCCTAGTCGATTTGTGCCGATCATTCCCGGTGTTCAAGAGCTGGGCGTTGAAGAGAGGGCCGCTGGCTGGCGGCCTGTGGTGATGGACGATGTCCGGAACCGCCTGTTTAAGCTGATCGACGCGACGCCGAATCTCGATTGGTTGCTGTTGACCAAGCGACCCGAGAACATTCGGTCAATGTGGCCAGCCGTCAACATTCAAAGCCAGCAACAAGCTGACGACTACAACGAGCTCGGCGAATTATTTCGCCGGAACGTGTGGCTCGGAACATCCGTTGAAGATCAGAAATGGGCTAATCGGCGGATTCCCCAACTGCTCAAATGCCGCGACTTGTCGCCAGTGCTTTTCCTATCATGTGAGCCTGTTGTTGGGCCGATCGATCTTACCCACGTTCTTTTGAAGGAATCAGAAGCTCCCGAGCTTGGAATACCGGACGTTTCGATTAACTGTTTGCGTGGTTGGTACGGAGCGGTCAGTTATGAGCGTGCGAAGATCGACTGGGTGATCACCGGCGGCGAATCCGGGCCTGGTGCTAGGCCGGCCAATCCTGATTGGTATCGCTCGCTGCGCGACCAATGCCAATCGGCTTTAATTCCGTTTCACTTTAAGCAGTGGGGCGAATGGGTCGGGCTGAACGACACCGAAGCGCAGTTGTCGCTGTTTGCAAAATCTGACCACCACGCGTTTGATCAGGAAACGATCGTTTACCGCATCGGCAAAAAATCCGCTGGCCGTAGGCTTGATGGCCGCTTTTACGATGGCTTCCCACAAAGGAGTGTCGTCTGATGGTCGCCAAAGTTTCCACCCAACAACAGCTGATCGACTTCAACCGCGCCGATGCTGAGGCGGCGTTGTTGGAATTGAATCTCAAATCGATCTGGGTACGCGATCGCAAAGCGAAAGTGCGAGTGTCGGCCAAGACGCTCAAGTCGGTCATTATGCGAATCTGTTCGCACCAATGGACAAGCGGCGTTTGCTGGGCCAGCGCCACGACGATCGCCAAGGTGCTCAACTGCCACGAACGAACAGTCCGCCGGGCCTGTACGGGACTGGTCGATCTGCAGTTGTTGGTCATCAAGGATAAGCGTCCCGGCAAAGTGATCCGATACGCGATCAACTGGGGCGAAGTTGGGTCATTCAACAACCGTCCCAACCCCGGACATTCTGACGGCAACCCCGGACATTCTGACCGTGACCCCGGACATTCTGACCAAAACCCCGGACACTATGTCCGACGAACCCTAATAACCTCTAAAGAACCTCACTCATCTCACTCAGAGCGATCGAGCGACGCGGCGGCACCAATCGCCGCTCCGGATCCGTGGGCGGTGGTGGTGAGTGCTTTTTTGGAACGAGGTATGAGCCCCGATGGTGCTTTCAAAGCGGTCACGACGGCACAAAGCCGTGAGCTGACCGTTGACGACGCCCAACGTCTGATCGCGGTTTGGGAGCGGCTACGGGCCCACCAACCGCACGTGACGATCGGATGGCTGTACCGATGGATGACCGGCCAATCGCGGCCACCAGAAGACGCTCGCGAGGATCGCAGCGCAAGGGCCCCATCGCGATCGGTATCGCTGATGAGCGACACGACGCGGCGGGAGATTTTACGGGCTCGGCTGTGGCGCGAAGGCCGCAACCGCGGGCTGAGCGAAGAAGTGATCGAAGCGCGGTTTCGCGAACTGACGGAAGGGAATTTGATGGCGACGACAGCGGCGGCGGGAGGTGCGCGGTGAGGATTCGTTGCAACAAATGCGGCAAACAGGTTTCGCAGGAGATACCGATGGCCGACTTGGTGATCCGGGCGTTCGTGGAATGCCCCGAGTGCCTCGAAGGGGTCACACGCCTTCAATCGCCAGGCCAAGTTCAGACACGGAGATCGCTGGACCAGCTTCGGATGCGAGGATATTATTTAGCGCCGTTTCGATCGTTTTGGCTTTGCCTCGACAACCAGTGGTGCAGTCAATCGTTCGTAAAGCTCAAACAGATATTCGACCCGACTGCGTTCATGCGGAAACGGTTGACTTCGGTAACACCGATCGACGACGCGATCCAGCTTTGCATGGGCTTTCAATAAATCACTCGGCATGGTCAACGGGTCATAAAGGTCTGCTAGTGTTGAACCAGAATATTTATCCCTTGCATCGAGAATTGCCTTCCCACAAAGCTCAACAGCGGCTATCAGCTTTGGCGGCGGATTGGTAGGCCAAGGGAAATTGTTGTAAACAATAGTGTTTGAATAGCTGTAATCACTTTTCAACCTCCCGCACACTGTTCTTGTCCATGCCATGTGCATTGCACTAACCAAAATGCCAAAGTCAAACATACTTGCTGACCCCACAATTTGAAGCTTATCGCCTGCAATGCACTCGGAGTCGATATACGCAATTGGGATATAGTTGCGTCGTTCCGAAGAGACTCGTGGGATAGCCAAGTAATTGTTTGTCGGCTGGCGGTTCTCTGTAAAGCAGTGAGGTCGGTTTGCCCAAGACCTAGTTGCCGCTTTTGAACTAGCCAATCGAGACGCACGAACTTTTTCAAGTCGTCTAACAATTTCAGCATTCGATCGCAAAACGTCAGGTGGGCAATTTTCAAGCCACAGGCAATATCGGACAATGCCATTGATAAAGTCATCTCCCATCAAGAATGGCCGAATCCACCTTGTCAATTCCGGGTCATCGCGCATCAAACTTTCTTTCTCAGCCGCAGAAAGAAGCAAATGCCCACCATCGGTAGGTTGACTGCCTCTTGTCATTGTTGGAGCCTCCGGGCAAATCGGTTGTCTGCTAGAAGTCAGCAGTACTGACGGGCCGTCCACCAAGTAAGGGTTGATATTCTTAGCCGGTAACTTTACTGAAGACCCATTCTGAAACTCATAAATCCATTTCTCTTTGAACTGACCAAACCCAAAACCGATAATCACGCAGTGAACCGCCGCCGCCCCCCTCGCTTCGCTCATCCAAGGAAACGTTCGATAAGCAAAAAATATGTTCGCCCCACAATTATGAATCCAGCTCCACAGTATCCCGACTTGCTGACCTTGAGTAATTGAGTTTGTCGAAACGAAGGCGCACGGCGTAGCGGATCCTTTAATATAATTTGTTGCTTTAATAAACCACCCAGCAACGTAATCTAAGCACTTGGCGTGCAATATATCATTTGCAACCAAAAGCAAATCTGCTTTTTGTTCGAGTGTCTGGTATGAACTCCCTACAAATGGTGGATTCCCGAAAACAAACGAGCATTTTTCCGGTGAAAGTATTTCGTTCCAATCAAGCCGAAGTGCGTTGCCTTGATAAATATGTGGGCTTTTCTTTAATGGCAACCGCACAAAGTACTCTCCGTATTGTTCGCTAAGCAGCAAGTTCATCTGGTGATCCATCAGCCACATAGCCACCTCAGCAATGCGGGCTGGCCATTCCTCAATCTCGATCCCGTACATCTGATCGACATCGACTTTCGAGAGGGCCGCCACGTCTAGCGCCTGTTGACCCTGGCTCAAGCGTTTTAAGATCTCAAGTTCGAGCAACCGAAGTTCGCGATACGCAATCACCAAAAAGTTTCCGCAACCACACGCAGGATCAAACATCTTTAACGATGCAATGTGATCGTGCAGTTTCCTGAGTTTGTTTCGATCGAAACCCGCATTGGCAAGCGCTGCTTTCAGTTCATTGAGAAACAATGGCTCTATAACTTTGAGAATGTCTCGTTCACTCGTGTAATGCGCACCAACTTGGCGACGCTCCGCCGGTTCCATAACAGCCTGAAACAGTGCACCGAAAACTGCGGGTGAAATCTGGCTCCAGTCAAATCGCGTCGCGGCGATCAACCGGTTGCGCATATCGCGATTGAATGCAGGGAATCCAAGAAACTCAGCGAACAGTTCGCCGTTGACGTACGGAAGGTGCGCGAGTTCCTCTCGTAAGTTGGCTTGCCGCAGCTCGACTGGCTTGTTCAGCACGTCGAATAGCTGACTAATCGCAGCGCCAAGATCCGACCCGTCATCGCGAGTGTGGTTCTCCAAATAGAGGGTAAAGGCGTTGCGTTCAAAGATACCAGTATCTTCAGCGAACAGGCAAAACAGTATTCGGACAAGCAACCGCTCAAGCTCATGCCCCGAGTACCCGCCCGCTTCGAGTGCGTCGTGAAGGTCGCCCATAATCTGGACGGCCTTAATGTTGATCGGATCTTCCGTTGTTAGGCTGTGCTGCTTGTAACCGGGGATAAACGCAAGCTTGTCGACGTTTTTGTGGAGTTCAGCCAATGGGAACTCGACAGCGGTCGACGCTTCGAGATCATGCAGCACCAAACGTGCGAAGTCAGAAATGATGATGTATCGCGGTACTTCGTCCTTCCGCCCCTCGCGAATCAACGACTGAACGTAATCAAACGCTTGAGACGCCGCTTTGCCCAAATCCTTGCCAGCGCTTTTGTGTTCAGCCAGCAACACGCCCTTCCAAAACAGATCGATAAATCCGTATTGGCCACTCAGCTTCTTCACCGGCTCCTCAAAGCTTGCGACATGGCGACGACTCAATCCAAAAACGCCAAAGAACCCATCCCAGAACGTTTTCGCCTCGGCATGTTCTCGCGTTTCCCCAGCAAAATCCTTCGAGAATTGGATCGCGTTACTGCGGATTTCATTCCAGCTTAATGGCATTGCGGCTGTTTCGAGTGTTATTGGAGTTCGGGCTTTTGACGCGAGTCTACCCGAAAAAACAGCCCTGAGGGAATCCAAGACACCCCAATCAATAGAGCGGTCGGCCCAACTGGCCTTCGCCAAACAAATCGCGATAACCAAACCGGCGCGAACCGGGCCAAACCGGCGCAGCGCCCGTTTATTCGTACGGGATCAGCTTGATCACCTTCACTCCGAGCGCGCTGGCTATGTGCGGCAATTTGTCCAGTCCGATCGATCGCCCACGTTCAAAGTGATACCAGGTCGGAACTGCGACATTGGCAACGGAAGCGCAGTGCTCCACCGTCAGCCCCTTTCGCTCTCTTGTTTCGCGGATAATTCGCCCGATTCCGGCCGCGAATGTGTCTTCTTCGACCGGTTTCGATGGGCGGCCGCGACGCGTCGCGGGCTCAGTTCGGGGCTGTTTCGCTGCGGGCTGGGCCGCTGGTCGTTTCTTCGGCATTTGGGTTGATTCCTAAAGTAGTTTTGACAATCACATCAGTCGATTCAATCATCGCGCCGATTTCAGCGGCAACCGCCGATCCGGTCGCCACGAACACCAGGCGGCCGCCTGACCATAGCTTCCAACGAAATTGACCGGGCGAACGCTGCGACGGAGCTGCGGCGCGAGCACTCTCGGCAATCGGCCGGCGCGGTGGCACAATCTCGATCTCGATCCGCTCGATCGGTCCCGCCTCGAGCGCATCCTGTAACGTCGTTTGTAGTGGGTCCATGTTTTGCCTCGTTTGATTGGTAAGGAATCAGGCGACCACAAGCCGCTCTGGTAACACGTAACGCAAAAACGGACGGGATTTAGTCCGGCCGTCAAAAAAATCTGGTAAAAAAAGACCGGCCCCATTTCTGAGGCCGGTCCATCAATCCTTACCGCGTGGCGTACCAGCTAGATTCCAGACGTCGCCGCCACTGAGACACCGCACCAGGCGTGACACCGAGCATTTCGGCGACCACCTGGGTTTCGTGTCCCAAGGCTAACAACTCGGCAACCTCTTTGGCTCTCGGATTTAACTCCGCGAACCACTGTTGGAAGTCGAGTTTGAAGGCCACCAACCGGGCCGGGTTAGCATTGTCTCGGGCGGCGAACACCGCTTCGAACTCTTGCCGTTCCGGCTTTCGTTGGCGTTTTTTGGGGCTCATCACACACCGTGTCGACTCGCTGAACTGTCGATTGTCTTTTACGCTTTTAATGGCGTACCAGGCAATCTGCGACGGTTTAGTGTCGACCGGTGCGGTCAGATAAATCTTCCACGCGTGACTGATCGCGTCACTTGTTTGAGTTTGGCGATCGTTTCCGGTGAAGGACTTTTGTCCCCAAGCCTTGACGACTGGAAGCACCTTGTTGAGGAAGGTAGACTGGTCAGGAACCATGTTTGTAATCCTGTGAGAGGGAAAACCGTGGTAAGGCCCGACTGGCCCGTTACCAGTCGGGCCGCTTTTTTGATTGTGGGGTTTCCATCGTTTCAGGCCCCGCTCGCAATCAAATCCGAATTGTCAAAGATCAGTGTTGTGCCCTAATTATTATCCATGGTGGATAATAAAGCAAGGGCCTAGCTACTATTTTTTTGAAAGTTTTTTGCGTAGCTTTTTTGCTGCGAAAATCACGAATCTGGTGATGTTTGCTAGGTCGGAAATTAAAGAAAACAGCTCATTCATCGGTCAATCCTTATATGGGTTCTGGGGCTCATCATTGAGCGTTTGGCCGAGCTTCGATCGTCTCGGGGCCAATGTCAACGACTTAGCACCAGCGTGAATTGACACGCAAAAACGGCGATGTTTCCGGGCAAAGAATGCGCGAAGAGATGCGCGGCCAAATGGCCAAATGATCCTGATTTAGCCGCGCTGAATAGAACTGTGTCGCCTTCGGATGGCCGGTTTTTAATCATCCGGCCTGCGGAACCACGAAGCTGACAATTCGAACAATTTGATCAGCACATGGATTTGCGACCAACGAGCGTTGCAGTTACACTGCGCCGGACGTTGGATGTCCCCTACACTCACCGTCTGCTGTGGTCCCCTGGCCGGGACCACGGCATTTTCTACACTCCGCCGCCTCTTTCGCGTGCGACGCCAACCGCGTTTTTTCGGCATACTGCCTCCTGTTGTTACAGAATCCTAAACAACCGCATCCGGTTGCTCATGTTGTAACCTGCCGGTGGTCAACGGCGTAGTGGCGTTTCGGTTATGCAAGCAAATCCAGGCGGTATTCGACGACTGATCAAGTTTTATAGACGACAAAAAACCGGAATTTTATCGGGTAGAATGCCGTCGGATCGTGGCAGGGGGCCGCGAACGTCTGCGCGTGCATCGGAGGCTGTGTGCCACAAAAACAAATACAGAGCCCGTTTGCGTTTGGTTATGTCGGTCCGGCGCGAGTGCTCGGTACCATTGCGGTCGATCGCTTGCTTGTTGAGCTGACCAGCGAAGCGGTCGAGATTGAGCTGGTGCTGTTGGGATTGCTGGGTCAGCGGCATGTGTCGCAAGCCGCAGCCGCAGCCGCAGCCGATTGGATCGACGCCACGGTCGGCGCTTCACGTGGTCGCGGTACCGTTTACTTGCCCAGGCCGGTTCACACGACACGGTTCATTCGTTCTTTGGCCGATGGCGGCATTTTCGCTGGACTGATCTTTCTGGCTGGTGATGACCAGTCGCTCAATTCCCGAGCCGCTGACGCTGGTATTTGTGGAGTCGACCCCGAGTGCCCTTATTTACGATCACGCTGGCAACCGACGCACCGCGCCGTCGTTTGACCCCGGCCGAAGCGCCGCGTTGTCCCTGTTGCGGCACACGGTATTTGGCTCGCAATTCCTACCGCACTCGGACGCGTTATCAACGCGTTTGTGATTGTGCGGGTGTCCCGTTCGCGCGAATCGTCCCGCGCCCCGTTGATGTCCGACGGCTCGATCGAATCGATCGGGTGCGGTTGGGGTTGGGGTGATTAACAACTTCTTAATTAGCTCTGCATGGCTACCGCGACCCTAACACCCAACGCCTACCGAATTCGTAAGTCCGATTTCAGCGGACCGATCGAAGTGGCCGCGTTACCCATGGAATGCGGCGAAGACTGGAATGGTATTCGGCGCAGCATGATTAGGTTCGCCGCGCCAGCCGATTTCCAAGGCGCAACAATCCATACTGCTACACTCAATTGGACAGTTGGTTACTACAGCGGGTTTGGCGAGTCCGGGCTGTCGATCTTGGGGATCATTGCGAACGACACCCCATTTGCGAATC
>DNWZ01000114.1 GCA_003506095.1 Planctomycetaceae bacterium
ATTTTTGACGCGATCGTAACGTAGCCGACAGGTTCGGCCGGTCAATCACGCTGCAGCGGCATTCCCTAGCTAGACAACCTTCAGGCCACGCCGGAACCAAGAAAACTTCCAAAACAGTCAGACGCGCGAAAAAAAACACCAAAGGTGGCTTAATTTTCCTTGACACCGCCTTAGAGTGAAATCGGTGGCAGTTTTGAAAGTTTTGAGGCAGTTGGTGCCTCAAACGCTGCCTCGGCCGGTCGGAGTGTCTGCTTGGTCCGATCGGGGTTTCTTTCTCGAATTTGGAGTTTGGACCAATGTTTGAGTCTGCTGGGTTGTTGGCGGCGGGGATGCCCGATTTGTCGGTGCTGCAGTTCTCTATCGTGGACAACATCTTTTCGATGACGGTCGCCACCATGGGGGCAGCCGCGATTTTTTTGTTTCTGTCGCGATCGAGCGTCGACGATTCGTATCGTCCGGCGTTGATGGTGAGCGGTCTGGTGGTGACGATCGCGTGTTACCACTACTTTATGATTCGCGCCTCTTGGCAGGGTGCATACACGTTGGGTGGAGCCGGATACACGGGTACCGGAGCGGCGTTTAACGATTTCTATCGCTACGCCGACTGGATTTTGACGGTACCGCTGCTGATGGTCGAACTGGTTGCAGTTTTGCGGTTGGAAGCGAGCAAGGCGCGGTCGCTGTTGACACGCTTGGTGATTGCCGCCGCATTGATGATCGCTTTGGGGTATCCCGGCGAAGTGATCTCGACCCCGGACGGTTGGGCCGCGCGGGTGGCTTGGGGCGCAGCATCCTCGGTGCCCTTCTTTTACATCCTGTTCGTGTTGTGGGTTGAGTTGACCAAATCGCTCGAAACCCAACCGGTTGCCGCTCGCAAGCTGATCGAAATCGCACGCTTGGTGCTATTGATCACCTGGGCTGTCTATCCGATCGCCTATGCGATGGGCGGCACGATGACGGCGCTGCAAGCGAAAGCGGGCGGTTCTGTAGATGCGAGTGGAATCGTTTGGTTGCAAGTTGGCTATGCGATCGCAGACATGACGGCAAAGGCTGGTTTCGGTTTGCTGATTTACTTCATCGCCCGAGCGAAGAGCGCTGGTGTTGAAAATAGCGCCGTGGGACAGTCGACGACTTCGCCAGCGATCGCGTAAGCATCGTGTGATCAATAAGTGACTCGCTTAGGCGTAGCGGATGTCGCCAGATTTCCGCTGGGCACTTGAGCGGTCGTAATTTTGGTGAATCCGGCTACGTCACCTGTCTGTTATGTGATTTCGTTCTTGCATCTCGGTTGATGGCTTGATCATGCACTCTCCAGTCTACCTAGCGATCTGCACCGTTTCGCTCAGCAGCATGCTGTGGCTCGGGGCTCCGGGCTTGACCAGCACTGTGTTGGGCTCGACGCTTGCAATCGCGGTACTGGGGGTGCCGCATGGAGGTTTGGATCATTGGACTGGCCGTCGCTTATTGAGGGAACGTTTTAAAGATCATTGGTGGGCGATTTTCTTTCCTGCTTATTTATTGGTCGGTCTCGTATTCGCGTTAGGTTGGATCGCGGCGCCGACGACCTCGGTTGTACTGTTCTTTCTGATCTCGGCTTGGCATTTCGGACGCGAAGATCAACAAGCGAGCAATCGAAGTGCCCGATGGTCATCGACCGAGCGAGCGGCCCGACATGTTGCCGCTGTCGCTGTGGGCGGACTGGTGATTTGGGTTCCGGCGCTGGCAAGGCCAGACGAAATGCGTTCACTGCTTCAGATGATCGTTCCCGCGGAAAGTATCGATTCAGCGATTCGGATCGTTGACGCTACTCGGATGGTTGCTTCTGTTCTCGTACCGCTGGCAATCGGTTTCATCATCGCCAGTCTGGTTGAATCACCACTCGCACTCGAACGTTGGGTGCCGGTGGCAACCGTCGCGATAGCGATCTTCGCGCCGATCTTGATTTCATTTTCAGTCTATTTTTGCGGATGGCATTCGTGGCTGGGACTTCAACGACTGCGACGCGAGGAATCGTTGTCAGTCGCTCAGTTTGTTCGCCATGTAGCTCCTTTGTCAGTCGCGGCAATTCTTGGTGTTGCTGTCGCAGGATGGTGGCTGCAAGGTGCCGCCGTTGATTCGATCTTGCAAGGGCAAACTTCGCCGTCGTTGCGGATCGTCTTCATTGGCCTGTCGGCAATCGCCGTTCCGCATCTGCTGTTACACGAACTCGATTCGTCGATCGATCGTTCCCCTTCCATCCAAGAGGTCTGCTGATGCCAAACGCGACTGGAAAATCGTTTGATTACATCTTGGTCGGAGGCGGGTTGCAGAGTGGATTGATGGCGATGGCGATTCGTCACCATCAACCGGAAGCGCGATTGGCGATTGTCGAGCGTGAATCACAAATCGCAGGGAATCACACCTGGTCATTTCATGCCACCGATGTGCCAGCGAAGTCGTCTGCGTGGGTCGCCCCGTTGATCGAATCACGATGGCCGAGCTATCAGATCTTGGTCGGCGGTCGCAAACGCAGCGTCAACCTCGAATACTTCTCGACTTCGTCCGCTCACTTCGCGTCGGTGATTTCACACACACTTCAAGGAAGCGATTGCGAAATCCTTACGAATGCCACCGCGACAGAATTGACTGGCAATCGAGTGACGCTGCACGACGGGCGTCAGCTCGATGCCGCCGTTGTGTTCGACAATCGTGGGCCAAGTCGTGTTGACATGCAATCGTATACCGGTGGTTTCCAAAAGTTTTGGGGCTTTGAGATTCTGCTGGAGAACGATTGGCCTATCGCTAACCCGATCGTGATGGACGATCGTATCGACCAGCGTGACGGATTCCGTTTCGTCTATACCTTGCCTCTGGAACGCCGACGCGTGCTTGTCGAAGATACAAGATTTTCCAATTCGCCATCGATCGATCGCGATGAATGCCTTGATAAAGTTCAAACGTATCTCAGCGATCGAGGATGTCGTCATTATAAAATCGTTCGCGAAGAATCGGGAGTGCTTCCGATGCCGACGGGAGGACCGTTGCCTGGCAGCGAACTTCCCAAGCTTGCTGGCGGCTACCGTGGCGGATGGTTCCACGCAGCGACTGGTTATTCGTTTCCGATGTCGATCGCGGTGGCAGAGATCGTCGCGACAACGCCCGTTGAGAACATGCCTGCAGTCCTGCAAGTCTTGGCGAACGAGCATTTGGGGAGAGCAAAGTTTGCAAGGTTTTTGAACCGCTTGCTATTCGATCTGGTGAAACCCAAAACTCGTTATCAGATCTTTCGCAGGTTTTACCGAGTGTTGGATGAGTCACGAATCGCCAGATTCTATGGCCATCGCTTCACACGTACTGACGCGTTTCGAATCGTCGTCGGTATCCCGCCGATGGGCCTG
>DNWZ01000341.1 GCA_003506095.1 Planctomycetaceae bacterium
TCAGCCAAGATTTTCTCGGCCGCTCCGGTGCGAAAGATCGTTTTAGACCCACAATTAGTGGGGACGGGCGGTTTATAGTGTTTGCGAGCTTTGTGCCGTTTGGGGATGTTTCCGGTGATCTCCAGCGAACTGATATAATCGTTTTTGATACGCATAAAAACGCGTTTGATCCGGTTGGCGTAAACTATTTAAACGTGCTCTCTCCGTTTGGAAGCATCTCCGGCAGTATCTCCGGCGATGGTTCGGAGATAGCAATTGCAACGACAGATCAGCTTGATCCGCGCGATGTAGATGAGAACAGTGACATCTACATCATTAATCGACAAACCGGCTATGCTACATTTGTTTCTTTGCAACTAGAAACAAGTGAGTTTGGACACCGCGCTCCCGTTCTCTCGCGTGATGGGGGCTATCTTGTTTTCGCCTCTGAATCAAACGCAGTTCCATATCCACAGCTTTTAGGATATTCGACTTCCACGGGTGAACTCAAGGTTTTAAGTGTATCGAACAACGGCAACCCTGGCAATTTCTACAGTGCCCTCACATCACCATCCCCAATGTCAGCTGATGGAAGGTTTGTTGTTTTCGAATCCGGAGCCAGCAATTTTTCTTCGGACGATGGCAACATTTTTGATTCCGATATTTTTTTGCTTGATACCTCTACTGGGGCGATTCATCTTTTAAGCCGATCGATAAACGGGAAGTCTGGGGCAGGGAACAGTTACCGTCCTTCAATAAGCGCTGATGGTCGAATCATTACGTTCATCTCCGAGGCAAACGATCTAGTTCCGTTTGATGGTGATCCCGGGCCAGATGCCTTCATCGTTTCCAATCCGTTACTTAGTGCGACAATTCCCGTTAATCTCCAGGCTGGTGAATCGTTTGCCGATGTCATTTTCAATGCACAGACGCAGGTTGGTTCAATATCAGGAAGACTGTTTTTTGATAGCGTTATTAATCGTGTTTATGACCTTGGTGAAGATGTCATATCTAATAGCCTTGTTTATCTTGATCGTAATCGGAACGGTATTCTCGATCGCGGGGAACCGCAGACTTTCACGGATTCGGAAGGTCGATATTGGTTTGATGAAGTACCGACATTTCGGAATCAGACGATCGTTGTGGCGGCTCCTTCGGGTTTCGAACAGATTGCCCCTGAGCGACAGAATCAAGCGGGGTTTACGTTTTTCTTACCCGCAGGCGGCAATCTGAACGGGATCGATTTTGCCTTCCGACCGATCCAAGCGACTGGCCAGTCGTCTCGCTCCGAAGTGAGCGGGCGGTTGTTTGTGGATAAAAACGTGAGCGGTACGTTCGATGATGGGGATCAACCGCTGGTGGGCGTGGAAGTCTTTCTTGATGCGGCCAACTTTGGGGTGCGGGATGATAACGAACCGCGGACGCTGACCGATGACCAAGGGCGGTATTCGTTCGATGGGCTGAGCGCTCGCAATGTGGCGGTGACGACGGTGCTGAGCAATGAGTTTGTGCATGTCAACCCGCTGGGCAGCAAGTTCGATCGTGTTGCGTATCCGCTGAATCGTGGAGTGTCCGCGTTCGGTAACCCGCAAGCGATCGCGTCCGGCGATTTTAATGGTAACGGGTTCTTGGATGTCGCGATCGCGCTGGGCGATGCGAACAAACTGAGTATCCGCCTGAATGATGGTCAGGGCGGTTTTCTGCCCGATGAGATCGATATCGATCTGGGTACCAACGGGGCACGTCCGACTTCGCTCGTGGTCGGACAATTTGATAACGACGCCGATCAACGGCTGGATGTTGCGCTGACCGCAAACTCGACCGGTTATGTGACCGTCCTGTTGAATTTCGATCCCGTTTCAAAACAGTTTGCATCGATCAACCATGTCAAAGTCGGTGAAGAGCCGCTCGATATCGCGGCCGGGAGTTTTAACGGCAACGGGAGAGTGGATCTGGTTGTCGTGAACAAGGCGAACAACACGGTCCAGGTGCTGAGCAACAACGGCAGCGGCGTCTTTACCGCTGGACCGGGCGTTCCGACCGGTGGCCGTAACGCCTCGTCGATCGTGGTCGGCAATTTTACGGGTGACGCTTCACTGGACGTGGCTGTGATTCACGCCAACCCACGCACCGGTGCGAGTAATCCGTTCGGCGAAATGACGGTGCTGAGAGGCAACGGGAGCGGCGGACTGACGCGACAACCCGAGTTCTATACTCTCGGTGCGACGCCGACCGATGCGGTCGTGGCCGATTTCAATGGCGATGATCTACCTGATATTGCCGTGTCGAACTTCGGGACGAACTCGATCTCGATCCTGTTGGGCAAAACCGACGGGACGTTCCGCGTACAAACCACGACCTTGGGGACCGCCAGCGGCGTGATTGATATCACGGTCGGCGACGTCGATAACGATGGCGATATCGATATTTTTGTTAGCAACCTGCGAGACCGAAACATTTCGATTTTCCGCAACGATGGCCCCGATCCGGACAACCCGGATCCGCTCACGCGCGAAGTTCGTTTCCAACCGCTGGAGAATATCGGCCTGGGACAGTTCTCGCTTGCCCAGCGGATGCCAATCATCGTGGACAATTTTGATAAAGACCCTTCGAGCCCTGGGGGCAAGGGGACGGTCGATATCGTGACGATTCTGCGTGCCACGGACGGCACAACACAGTTGAACGTGCTGACCAATACGCTGGTCAATGGCGCGCATCGCGTGGCGCTGACGGGGCTCAATACAGTCAACAACCGCGACTTCATCATCAAACCGGCAATCCTGCCGCCGTCGTTCGCCGCAATCGTTAATCCGCTGCCGATTCTGGAAGATGCCGGTGCGCAGTCGATCACGATCACCAACATCGTCAAGGGGCGAACGACAGGACCCGATTTGCGGTTCATCGTGACCAGTGATAACCCGACGGTGATCCCGTCCCCAGGGCTGATCGCTTTCAGCGGCGGAACGACAACGACGTTTTCCTATACGTCACTGCCGAACACAAATGACAAAACGAATGCGATCGATCCTCAACAGAGTCGACCGACGGTGCTGACGGTGCAGGCCATCGATGCCGGTGCGGATGGTGTGTTCGATACCGATGACGATGGGATTTTTGATCGCTCGTTCACGGTTTCGGTGCTGCCGGTCAACGACCCGCCGGTGTTCAACCTCTTGCCCGAAGTGACGCGGACGCAGAAGGCGGGAATGCAAACCGTCGCCGGCGTTGTCACGGGACTTGGCGTGGGTGGCGGAAGCGACGAAGAGGACCAAGTTACCTCAGCGCAAGTTACCTCAGCGTTCGACGTGATGACCGACAACAGCTTTTTCATCACGCCACCGGCGATCGATGCCAACGGCCAACTGACCTTCAACCCCAGTCCGAACAAATCGGGCGCGGTACCGGTGACCGTGTCGGTTTCGGATAACGGTGGCCGAGCCAACGGGGGTGTCGACACGACGACCAAAACGTTCGTGATCAATATCCTTCCAGTCAACGATCCGCCGACGATCAACTTGATCGGCAATCAATCGGTGCGTGCCGATGCGGGACTGCGTACGGTTCCCAACTTTGCCAACGGTTTCCTTCCCGGCGGCGGCGAAGACGAAGCGTCGCAAGTGATTTCAGACTTCATCGTCACGGTCGATTCACCCGGTTTGTTCTCCGTATTGCCGAGTATCGCCGTCAACGGGACTCTAACTTACGCTCCGGCAATCAATCGCACGGGTACGGCGACGGTCAGTGTCCAGGTGCGAGACAGCGGCGGTCGAGCCAACAATGGCAACGATTTATCAGCGGTCCAAACGTTTACGATCACGGTCAATCCGATCCCGGACACGACGCGACCGACACCGGTGATTCGGCCCACCGCTGCGGCGCTGACCAATCAAGCGTCGTTTGAAGTCGAAGTCGACTTTGGCGAACCGGTCACCGGGTTCACGCTCGCTGACATCGTGGTTTCATCGGGCACGAAGTCGGCGCGGCAAGATCTGACCGGCGGTAGGTTCAAGTTCCTTTATACCGGCAGCGACGGCAGTGTGACGTTCAACATCGCAGAGAACATCACCAGCGACTTAGCCGGTAATCCGAACTTCGCCGCTGTCCCCGTGACACGCACGATCGACACGATCGGTGTCACGGCGAGAGTCGATTCACCAGTCGCCAATCCGACCAACGCCGCCAGCTTCACCGCAACGATCGAGTTCGGCGAACCGGTGCTCGGCTTCACGCCGTCGGATCTGACCGTGCTGAACGGATCAGCCACGAACTTGGTGCCGGTCAATGCCGCGACGGGCAGCTATTCAGTCACGATCACACCGGCAAACGACGGCACCGTGACGGTGCTGTTGCCCGCTGGCGTGGTGACCGACGCGGCGGGCAACGGCAACATCGCCGCTGATCCGCTGATTCGAACCGTCGATCGTGCTCGGCCAACCGTGACGCTGTCGTCGAACGAGCCGGCGATCACCAACCGGACGTCGTTCGATCTGTTTGCCCAGTTCAACGAACCGGTTACGACTCTTACTGCCGCAGGACTAAACATCACCGGCGGCACGGCGGGCACGCCCGTGTTGGTTTCACCGGGGCTTTACCGGATTCCGATCACGGCAACCGTTGGCGAAGTGCGAGTTCGTGTGGTCGAAGCCGCGGTGAATGATTTAGCAGGGAACCCAAGCCAAGCGTCCAGCGAGTTTGCGCTCACCGTCGATCCAGCCGTTGTCTTCACGCCCTCGTTGAACTCAACCAGCGCGACGATGTTGAATACGACAACGTTCGTTGCGACGGTCAATTTCGGTGCCCAGGTCAGCGGTTTTACAGTAGACAAGATTGTGGTGGTCAATGGTGCCGCATCCGGCCTGACACCCGTCAACGCGGCCAATGGCCACTACACGTTCACTGTGACAGCGGGCCTGGATGGCCAAGTCAGCGTGGTGATCCCGGCGGATGTAGCCAACGATGCCGCTGGGATTCCCAATGCCGCCTCGAACGTGTTGATCCGTACGATCGACCGAGTCGCTCCGCAACCGAGATTGTCTGTCAATGTTCCTTCGCTGACGAACCAAGCCAACTTTGTATTGACGGTTGAGTTTGGTGAAGAGGTGAATGGGTTTGAATTGAATGATGTGGTCGCCAGCGGCGCGACGCTCAGTGCTCTGCAACATCTGGGCGGCGGTCGTTATACGATGAATGTCACTGCCACGCACGGTCCGGTGTCGTTCAATTTGCCTGCAGGTGCTGCAAACGATTTGGCGGGGAATCCTAACATGGCGGCGACGCCAGTAACGCTTACCGTTGATACGTCATCACCACTGGCGACGTTGACTACCGCGACGCCGAACCTCAGCAACGCAGATTCTTTCACCGTTGCAGCTAACTTTGGCGAACGAGTTTTAGGCTTTGAGCTTGGCGATCTGTTGTTGAGCAATGGTGTGGCGTCGGATCTTGTCGAAGTGAATCAAGCGACGGGCGGTTTCACGTTTGTGGTGACGCCCGATGGCGATGGCCTTGTCACGGTGTTGGTTCCTGCCGGATCGGCGGCGGACCAAGCGGGGAACCTGTCACGTGTATCGAGTTTGCTGAGCCGATCGTTTGACCGCACCGCGCCGGTTCCCGTGCTATCGACCACCGAACCGTCGCGTACCAACAGGACGACGTTCGAAGTGATCGTCAACTTTGGTGAAACGGTCGACGGTTTGACCAAATCCGATTTCCAAGTAACCGGAGCAACGATTGGTGATCCGCAACCTTTGGGTGGTGGTCGCTATGCGGTTAACATCACAGCGACTGCGGATGTGGTCGAAGTCAGCTTGCCAGCTGGTGCGGTGGTCGATAACGCGGGCAATACCAACTCGGCCTCAAACATCCTGTCGCGTACGATCGAAACGACACGGGTGTTGCCGCTGCTAAACGCTTCGGTATCGCCAGTTTCTAACGCCAGTAGTTATGTGGTGTCGATCGACTTTACAAAACAAGTTGTTGGATTTGATCAATCGAGCCTGTTTGCAGTCGGTGCAGCGCTGAGTGATTTTACCGTGGTCGATCAGGCGACAGGCAGATACTCGGTTCGGGTAACGCCGATGGCCGATGGTGTGGTGACATTGTTGTTGCCCGCTAACGCGGCGACCGACTTGGTCGGTAATGGCAACCTCGCCGCTGCGCCTTTGGTGCGGACGATCGATCGAGTGGCTCCTGTGGTTACGCTGTCCACTTCGCAAAGCTCGCCGACGGTTGAGCGAACGTTTGCCGTGATCGTTCAAGGTTCCGAAGCGATCACAGGGTTAACTGCGTCGTCATTCCAAGTTTCTGGTGGCAGTATCGACGAGCCGCTGC
>DNWZ01000055.1 GCA_003506095.1 Planctomycetaceae bacterium
TGCCGCAAACGACCGCCGAGTATCTGTTTTTTGTCGAAGTCGCCGGCCATGTGACTGATTCGGCCGTGGCATCAACGCTGGAAAAGCTTGGCAAGCTGACGCTGCGTCTCGAAGTCCTTGGCTCGTACCCGAAAGCGATGCCGGTCAGCGATTAACAGGCAGAAAAAAAGTGTCAGGCCCGTCGTTCCGGAGAGTGATGATTCTGCGAGCGATCTTGATAACGAGCAAGAGACGAAACTTGTCCAAAGCAAAGACATTAAAGGCCTTAAGTACTTTGACATGCTCCTGCCGTTGCATGACGAGCAATCCACACGCGATAAGGCAAACAATCGTGAGCTGCACTACGATCAGTATTGCATGTTGGTCTTGCTTTGCATCTTCAATCCAACCGTCACCAGCCTGCGGGCGATCGCGCGAGCAAGCGAACGGAAGAAAGTCCGAAAGAAACTCGGTTGGACACACACGTCGATTGGGTCGCTTGACGAAGCATCGAGGCTTTTCAGCGCCGACCGGCTCAAGGCGATTATCCAAGAACTAGGCGAACAGGCCGCACCGATCCAACGCGATACACGGCTAAGCCAAATTAATCAAACGATCACGCTGATCGATGGTTCGGTCGTCTCGCCCCTGAAGCCGTCACCGTCCAATAAATCGACCTACCGCAAGCAGTGTGCCGAACAGTATTGCTCCCGTCCCATTTTTTTCTCAGTAGCTTTCAACTAAGACCACCTGATTGTTTGCTGGATCGAATCGAATCCATAAAAGGTCGCCTTCAGTACTTGAAATTGAGAGAAATATGAGGCTTTTCCCGATATACGGGCTTAATACCTTCTTGCGGCGTTTGAGTAAACTCAACCAGGCTTCATCGCGAGCATTTGTCTTAATTTGCTCCTGGAGAAAATCAATATATGATTTCTCAATTTCTTTGCTTTCAACCTCCAATACGGCCTGTTCTTGAATCCATGCTAACGGGCTCTCAAAAATCGAAGTAGCCCATTCAGAAATACCAGGAGTTTCTTTTGCCTGTTTCCGAATTTCCTCCCATTCTTTATCGTCGACCATTGCTTATACGGCCTCGTCGGGGTTCCCTGGACCGTTCCTCGAATTAGCACTTCCGCTTCATCCCCATGCCGTCCAACGTCAGGGCGCGGAACAATTCTATCCGCAACTTCGCTGCGCGGCACCTCAATAATCGTTCCATCGCTGCCAGAGAATCGCCGTGCGACGCTGCGGTCCGTCGTAAACGAAACGACGCCCGAGTTAACATCTTCATGTAGTACGTGTTTCCGTAGACTTGTAGGATTGATGGCCGTCCCCCTAGGCTTTGCTATTCCTTGCTGGCCTAACCTCGCCTTTTCCGTACTGCCGGTTGGAACACCTCGATAGAGCATTCCACTGTCCCCACCACCGCCCGTGCGACACATGTTGTGCGAAAGCACGAGGCTGTCGGCGGCGGTGGCGGAGACGAAGTAGTCGGGCAGGCCGGCGACTTCGAAATTGTATACCGTCAGGCCGTCGGGGTGTTCCTCGCGAACGCTCGCAATGACCGTGACATGACTCTGATCGGGCTCGAGCAACCGGTCGCCCGGACGCAGCAACTGGGCGTCTTGCCAGCCGTAACCGTCAACCCAAAACGGATGCTCGTCGGTCGTTTCGATCCGCTGACACTGTGCCTAGGGACCGCAGAGCCAAGGGGCAGAGGTCAGGAACGAATTGGATTCACTCGGATTGCTTTGGTGGCAACGAGAACTGCGCCGGAATGCGATGCAAGACGAGAGGGTTTATGGTTCAAAATCGAGCCGCTTCCTTGACGCACGAACTGTCGAAATATGTGGGGCGAAAGATCGGTTCCCCATTTTTCGCCCCACATTTTTCGACAGCATGGAGATCCAGGTAGTGCGAGAACATCAAGACCAGTTCGTCGGTGGCAATGAAAGATGAATGAACAAAAGATGGGTGGCACCAGCCGAAAGGCCACGCCATGCCGCCCGAAAGCTAGTCGCATAAACCACTTACGTCTTAATCACGCGGCATTCAGACCTGCCCCATTTGATTTCTCTTGACCCATTTGATTTCTCTCGCGTTTTCTTCCTTCGCCGCCGGCGATCTATGAAAATGCTGTGTCCCTATGTGTCCCCTACCAGATCGCCCACGCGGACATCTTCAATTCGCCGCCGGACATCAGCATCCGCAGCAGACGATGCGCTATCGGCAGCCGAAGTCGTGGTTATCGACACCGCCGCTGTTGTCGGCGGGTAGATCGATCGACCACGGCCCAACCCACCAGGCACAGCGCGGTCAGCGTGAAGAGCGCTGGAACGTATCGGAAAAACCGCTGCGTGAGGGATTGATGGTTCATGGTGAAAGCTCTGCAATCAGGTCGGTTGGCAAAAAACAGAAAGGGAATGAGCAAAAGATGGGTGGCACCATCCAAAAGGCCGTTTCCTCCTTCTATAAAAATATGCTGCTTCTATGCCCCGGTTTTTACGGAACGCCGAGGACTTCTTCCAGGACATTTTGAACCTCGGTAACGAAGTCCTCATAAGAAACCGTGTTCGAACTGTTAGCCTCCGCGATTCGTTCCTTCTGCCATTCAAGAAACAACGGTAAATACCAAAGTAATGACAGCAGACGTTTGGGGATAAGTTCATGCTCGCTAATTGCGATTCCACGGAGGAGAGCAACGAATGAGTGACCGGAGTTTGCGTCGAACTCACCACGCCGAACAGCGTCGAGAAATCCGCCCGTGTTCCAGTGGGATTCAAGATTCTGGATTAGTTCTTCGAGGTTCAATTGATTCGCGTGATCGCCTCCGCAGGAACTGAGCCTTGGATCAAAACTTCTCTGTCGCGTTTGGCCAAGTTCGACATTCGTCCGCCATTATCGAAGCCACCTGACACATCCGATACATTGGACGGAACTTTACTCAGGTCGATCCGAACAACACCATGCTCGCCGTATTTGCCGATTGCGGTCGCCTCATCCTTCGTGGTCGAAATCCACTGGCTTTGCCTTTTACCGGCAACATGACTAATTTCGCTGTTTCCGGCTCCCGGTGCTCTTGCCGTCAGGCCCACAGTCGGGTCTTCGCCCCTGGCCAAACCGCGATAAACGAATGGACCTTCGCTCTCTACGGCTCCACTACCCGTCTTGCGGCACATATTGTGCGATAGGACGAGGCTGTCGGTGGCGGTGGCGGACACGAAGTAGTCGTGCAGTCCGGCGACTTCGAAATTGTACACCGTCAGGCCGTCGGGGTGTTCCTCGCGAACGCTCGAAATGACTGTGACATGACTTTGATCAGGTTCCAGCAAACGGTCGCCCGGTCGCAGCAACTGGGCGTCTTGCCAGCCGTAACCAACAACCCAAAACGGATGCTCGTCGGTCGTTTCGATCCGCTGACGCCGAGCCTAAGGACCGCAGAGCCAAGGGGCAGAGGTCAGGAACGAATTGGATTCACTCGGATTGCTTCGGTGGCAACGAGTACTGCGTCGGAATGCGAAGCAAGACGAGGGGCTATATGGTTCAAACTCGAACCACTTCCTTGACGCACGAGATGTCGAAATATGTGGGGCGAAAGATCGGTTCCCCATTTTTCGCCCCCCATTTTTCGACAGCATGGAGGTCCAGGTGGTGCGAGAACATCAAGGCCAGTTCGTCGGTGGCAATGAAAGATGAATGAACAAAAGATGGGTGGCACCATCCGAAAGGCCATTGGGTGTGATTTGAGAAAAGCGATGCAACTAGGCTTTGTCTGAAAAGGGGGCTGGCCCTTTGGAGGCGAAACGTTTTACCATGTGTTTTGTGCCTCGCCGTAGAGGGGCAGCCCCCATTTCAGGCAGAGCCTAGGTTTCAATTAAGCAGGTCTGCACAAGTAGGTTGGTATAAAACATTGGTATAAAACATTGGTATAAAAGGTTGATAGAAGATCGGAGAAGCACTAATTTCAGAGGACGCCTCTAAGCATCGTGCGGAACTTAAGATGCGGGTCGTACCCATCTTGCCCGGCTTTACGGGAGAGAGTTCTGACCGCAAAAGCAGCCCCGCCACCGGGTGTGGTTTCTTTTTACCGGCCGGATGGGTGTGTTGGTACTGACCGGACACTTATTTCCCGCACGATCATCAGTGTGCTACTTTTTTTCTATTCTAGCCCTGACGCGATGAAAGTGCAGATACACTTCGCGGTCGACGACACGCCGCA
>DNWZ01000424.1 GCA_003506095.1 Planctomycetaceae bacterium
CAGGCGGTCTTGATCAACAAGACGGGGTCATCAAAGTGGTTGCCCATCAGCGTACCAAACTCCAACTCCAGCCCTGTCTTGTTCGGCGAACCGTAACCAATTGTCAAGCCGCCGTGCCGCTGCAGGAACTTGATAAACACGTCATCTCGCACGATCCATTGATCGTCCCGCCGCAAATGGGCAAACAGCTCGCTGGTCGCAGGATCGTTGGCTTGATGTTCCAGAAGCTTGTTTGCGGCCTTGCCCTCCATGTTCGACTGGCCGGCCAGAATAAAGACTCGCACCACTTCCGCCTGCGGCGATTGCGCGAACAGATTGAACGAGCCGAGAAGCAGGCTCCATCCAACAACCACGACCGCTGAAGAATTAATTCGCATAAAAATAACTTTCGGATCGTGAGGTGAGGTGAGGCAGGTGCATTCTAACAGATCGGAATGCCTATCGGCCTTCGGATTCTTTACGACGGGGCATCGCAGCCGCTGTCTCTTGTCGCCATGTTGCCAAGCGTTGTCGCAGTTGTGAAGCGAGTTCAGGTTTTTCAGCCGCCAAATTGTTCGTCTCGCCGAGGTCGTTGGTCAGGTCATACAACTCCAGCGAATCGTCCTCGAAGAACTCGATCAACTTGTATGGACCGCTGCGAATGGCACTTCCTAGTCGGTTTGAGCCGTGCCAGGCGTAGTTCGGGAAATGAAAATAGATGGCGTCGCGAGTTAGCGATCCGGTCTCGGTGAGCAACGGCAGCAGGTTCTCGCCATCGGGCGCTTCGTTGTCGTTCTGTGAGATACCGGCGGCGTCGAGCAAAGTGGGATAGGTGTCCATACTGACCACCGGGACACTGCATTCGCTTCCCGCGCGAACCACGGCGGGCCAACGCACGATCATCGGCACGCGAATGCCGCCTTCGTACAAATGCCCCTTCGCCGCTCGCAACGGACGATTGTCTGCCACGCCACCAAAGCCGCCATTGTCCGACGTGAACACCACCAGTGTATCGTCGGTCAGCTCCAATCGATCCAACTCGGCCAATAACTTTCCAATCGCCGTATCCATGGCTTCGATCATGGCACCATAACGGGTATCGTTCAGTCCTGGACCGGTACGATCAGCGTATTTTTCCAGCAATTCGGCTGGGGCTTCCATCGGCCAATGCACCGTGTAGGTCCATAAACAAACAAAGAAGGGTTGTTTTTTGGAAGCGGTTATGAACTGGATGGCTTCGTCCACCAAACGATCCGGCAGGTATTCACCTGGGCGACGGTCGGGCAAAGTCGGAATGCGATAAGGATCGAAGAACGTCGGTGGGCCACCAAACGCACAGCCCCCGATATTGACCTGGAATCCCTGACGGTCCGGATAAAGCGCTGGATCACCATGCCCGGCTAGGTGCCATTTGCCAAAAAAGCCCGTAGCGTAGCCAGCCGCCAGCAAGCGTTCGGCCAAAGTCACTTCCTCCAGTGGCAAGTGGTCGATCATCGGAGCGGATAACAATTTCGCTGCGGGTGGGGTGAACCGCGGTTGATCGGGAATGTGATTGGTCAGCTGCAAGCGGGCGGGCGATTTCCCTGTTAGGATCGCGGCCCGCGTTGGCGAACAGACGGGAGCCGCTGCGTAGGCATTCGTGAATCGCATACCTTGCGTCGCCAATCGATCCAGATGGGGTGTCTCCACCAACCGATTCCCCTGGCACGCCAAATCCATCCACCCCAGATCATCGACCATGATCAAAACAATGTTGGGCGTTTCAGACCGAGTCGTCGCGGGAAACAGTAAGCTGACCGCCAGCCACACGATGCAGGCAATCCGAGAATTTGCTGATCTTTGCATTCTGGTAAACCTGCATCGGTTAGTAGGTATCTTGAAGGTTGAAGCCGGTATAGCTGGGTTGCGGATTAGCAGTTTAGCAGCAAGTTGCCGCTTTGAACCCCATCAACTTGTTATGTAACCGTTCACGGGTTGAACCAAGAAAAATGGCTGTAGATCAGGAAATGCGAAGCGGGAACCGGATGACCGGCGAAGCGATCGGCTAAGTTGTGCCTGTGTTCCTGCTCTTTGTGCTAGGCGTTTCCCGTCAGCATAGGGCTCTCCGGGCCCACAACCAGCGAGCCTGATGATTTGGTATGCACAGGCCGGGAGCCAGCCCATGGTTGTGGGGCTGGCAAGTCTGGCATGGGGAGCGCTCATCGTACCGCCTCACGTCATTCCAGCTAGCCGTCAAGCTCCGTCATCAACTCAGCCTTTCTCCGTTCAATGGCTTTCAATCGAACTGTTATTTTTCTGGCTTCGGAATTGAGTTCGGCTAACTCCTTCTGGTGCTTCATCTTGAGCAGGTGATCCTGTCCGCTCTTGTCTTTCACAAGCGATTCCACTTCCTTCCTTAGCAGCCGATACCAGGGATTGCCGTGCATGTTACTTTCACGGAATTGCAGCTTACCCGCTCTAATGGCTGCGATGATCTCTTCCTGCGTCAGGCCGTACTCCTTTCGAGCAGACTTGTCGCTGAGTGTTGCCCCTTTTCGTGACCACATCGAATCGCTATCGCCCATTTCACTCACCTTTCCTTGCTATTGCATTTACCGTTGCCGCTTGATCTCCGCCACCTTCGCGACCATGTACCCGATCTTGTCGCCGTCGAGCCCAGCGACGGGAGCGATGCCATGGATGTTGCGGATCAAGTCGGCGGCGTCACCCAGGAACGCGTCGAACGATGCTTGGCCGTCGCAGCGACCGAGCAAGTGGCCGTCGGGTGTGATCACCAGCTCGACCAAACGCGGTGTGGTCCAGTCAGTCCCGAGGATGCAGCCGAGGATCGCCTGAAACTTCTCGCTCACTTTCACCGTCCGCAGTTTGCGAACGCAAGCGTTGCGGATCTGCGACGGTTCTCGAATCGGTGCGTTGCTCGGCATGAGGCGGCTATTGGTTGCCAGGTTGGTGGGTGAACGAGTTGGATTCGTTACAGAGGGCCGATTCGGCTGGATTGATAATGGCTGGGCAACCGAGAATTGCCCACCAGGCGACCAATTTAGCCCATCAGCGGTTTCTGGCGGAGCGTGCGAGCGATCAAGTTCCGCAAAGACCAAGTTGTCTGCGATTCAGAGCTTGGCGGGCATTTCTTGCGTTAATGACACGACTGTCATGGCATGGCGATCCCCACGCCCCCGAGATTCGCATCAACGCCGATCGCCATGCCGACAAGCTTGCCAAGGTTCATACCGGACGGCAGACACAGCGAGAGCAGAGCAGTTCCATAAATGGTCATGGGGGCCTGCTCAAGGACTTAGGGTACCGGTCGCGATTGCCTCTGGTCCTCGGGCGCGGCTTCCGCCTTGAGTCGGGCCTGTTCCTCTGCCTCTCGCCGTTTCAGATCGCC
>DNWZ01000033.1 GCA_003506095.1 Planctomycetaceae bacterium
GGCTCTTCCGGTATTTTAGTGGGTAGTGGCGAAAAAGTCGGTGGAATTGTACTTTGTTGTGATGGACGCACTAGCTGAACACTATCGAATTTTACTGGGTCTGGATACCTCATGGAAAGTAGATGAGGTTGATCTTGACCTTGAATCGGAACGAGTCGTCATACGCGTGTCGCACGGTGGTGGAGCGTTAAGCTGTTCCGAGTGCCACAAGGAGTGCTCGGGATACGACCTGAGTCCAGAGAGGGTTTGGCGTCATCTGGACACGATGCAGTTTACCACAGAGATTCGTGCCCAGGTTCCCCGGTGTAAGTGCGTCACTTGTGGTGTCAAAACAGTTTCAGTTCCCTGGGCCGAAAAGCACTCGCGTTTTACGTTAATGTTTGAAGCCTTTGCAATCAAAGTTCTCTCCGCAGCTTCCAGTGTCCAGCGAGCTGCGGTTCTCTTAGGTCTGAGCTGGGATGCCGTGCATGCAATCATGGAGCGTGGTGTAGAGCGAGGTTTATCGCGTCGCGACCTCGAAGGAATCACGCATGTCGGAATCGATGAGAAGAGCTTCGGAAGAGGGCATGACTACGTCAGTTTGATGACCGACCTTGGCTCGAATCGTGTTCTCGATGTAGTGCCTGATCGAACCACTGAGGCTTGTGACAAACTCTGGGAAACCCTTACAGAAACGCAACGAAATACCATCCAAGGCGTATCCATGGACATGTGGAAAGCGTTTATGAAAAGTACCGCCGCGTATGTTCCCAATGCTCTCGTCGTGCATGACAAATTCCACATTTCTAAACATTTAAATGAGGCTGTTGACAAAGTTCGCCGGAGTGAAAACAAACAACTTCGTGCCGATGGTGATGATCGTTTAGTGGGAACCAAACAATTGTGGTTGTTCAACGAATTGAACTTGGATGAAACTCGGCACTCTGAGTTGATGGCCGCGATGCGAAGCGATTTGAAGACCGGTCGAGCATGGGCAATTAAGGAGAACTTTCGCAACTTCTGGAACTACTGTTATGGGGGAGCCGCGAAATCATTCTTTGAAAGTTGGTACGCATGGGCCATTCGCAGCCGCTTGCAGCCTATCAAAAATGTTGCACGCATGCTTAAGACGCATCTTCCGGTGGCATGCTCCCCAAAAACTGATCCATGAGTTATGAAAGTTCATCAGCCATCATTGGCGAAAGGACTTTCAATGAAGAAGCGAAAACGACATTCCCCCGAGCAGATCGTCAAGAAGCTTCGCGACGCTGACGCGATGCTTGCCGCAGGCAAGAGCGTCGGCGAGGTGCTGCAGTCGCTCGCGGTAAGCGAAGCGACGTTGAGCCGCTGGCGCAGCCAGTACGGCGGCATGAAGAGCGAGGAAGCGAAGCGACTTAAGACGCTCGAGGAGGAGAACATTCGACTCAAAAGGATCATTGGCGATCAGGCTTTGGACATCCAGATGCTCAAGGAGATCGCCAAGGGAAACTGACCAGCCCTGAGTCGCGACGTGACGCGGTAAAGACGCTCCAGCGGACATTTTCCGTCTCGGAGCGTCGTGCCTGCGACGTGCTTGATCAGCCTCGATCAAGCCAGCGATACGAAGGGCTCCCCAAGGACGAGGATCAGCGGCTGTCGAAAAAGATTCTCGAGTTAGTCCGCGAGAGACCAAGGTATGGCTATCGTCGGATCGCAGTGCTTCTTCGCCGCGATGGCGAAGCAATTAACGACAAACGCATGTACCGTCTTTGGAAGGCAGCAGGATTAAAAGTGCCGAGAAAACGCCGAAAAAGCCGGGCATCCGGAGACAAGAAGAACGCTTGTGATGTGACGCCAGCAAGCTTCATGCATGACGTGTGGACATGGGATTTCGTTCAATCATCCACAGCCGACGGTCGCAAGATTCGATTTCTGAACATCGTTGACGAACACACTCGGCTTTGCTTGAGTATCAAGTCAGGACGCAGCATCACGAGCGAGGACGCAATCGACACGCTGGCGGAACTGTTCGCGATGCATGGTGTGCCAAAGCGGATTCGCTGTGATAACGGGCCAGAATTCATCTCTATCGCGATCAAGGAATGGCTGGCCAAGCTGGGTGTTGACGTGCTCTACATCGAACCAGGTTCGCCGTGGCAGAACGGCCTATGCGAGAGCTTCAACAGCAAGCTTCGTGATGAATATCTCCATCAGACCGACCTCCAGAGCGAAAGCGACGCAAGGATCAAGGCCCGTGCGTGGCGAGAAGATTTCAATAACCAGCGACCGCACAGTTCGCTCGGCTACCTAACCCCGTCGGAGTTCGCGCGTCGCAGTGCTGCTTCCGCTTCGGTCGCTGCGCTCCCTTCGCTCCAGCAGCACTGCGACGCCCGCCCCCTTCCCTAACCCCCTAACCCCATCTTTCATAACCCCTGGTACAGAAAATTGGGGCAGCCCACCACGCTGCCGAAGTATAACCAAGACCAAACAAGCAAATGGGCGCGTGTTTTTGTCGTGAAGTCACGTATATTCAGATTACCGCAGAGTGGTGGAACTTCGCAGATTATTTTGCGACAATCGATCACCAGGAACCCTCGTACACGCCTTATGAATTCTATGATGTTATGTCAGCATCTGATTGCGAAGACTCGGGCACCTCAGTAGAGTACTCCGAGGAAGAACTTACGGGATACACGGTGCCAAAGACAACTTTCCAGTCGTGCCACGCATGGACACTGCGGTACGATGATGGGAAGCTTTCTGGAATCGGTCCCACGATTTCCGTTGAGCATATTCCTGGGTATTTTAGGTGACGTTCTGAAGATATAGAACTAGTGGTCCGTCAAGGTTAAGAAT